>JBDNGG010000059.1:0-24816 GCA_041689405.1 Terrimicrobiaceae bacterium
AAGCGACTTACCATCCGTAGCTTGACCTCCCGCCTTTACGGTCGAGGAATTCCCCGGACTGCGCGGCGTCAAGCTCGCAGATCGTGGTGAAAAGAGACGCGGCGGACTCATCTGCGGTCAGCGGCGCATTCGGCCCGCCCATCTCGGTGCGGACCCATCCTGGGCTGATCGCTGCGACAATAATGCCTTCCGGTTTGAATTCGAATGCCATAGTGCGACTAAGCATATTCAGCGCCGCTTTGCTTACTGCATACGGGTAATAACTTGCATCATCTTTTGACGAAATCGAGCCGGCACCGGAGGAAATGTTCACGATTCGTGGGCACTCGGAGCCGCGCAGGAGCGGCAGGAATGCCCGCGTGACGCGGGCGACTCCGGTGACATTGGATTCGAACGCCTCGGTGAACCATTCGACATCCATCGCCTCCAGTTTTTCGTCACCATTACCGGGAAACACCGCGGCATTGTTCACCAGCACGTCGATCGACGGGTAAACAGCAGCGACGACCTCGGCAGCTTGGGCAATGCTGGTTTCGTCCGTGACGTCGAGTTCCACCACACTCAGATTTGGAAAGCGGGCTGCTGCGTTTTCCAACGCAGGTCGAGCGCTGTTCCGCGCGGTGGCAATGACATCCCACTCGGCACTCGCGAACGTGAGCGAGAGGGCAAGACCAATACCCTTATTGGACCCAGTGATGAGAATTCGCTGATGAGACATGGATAAAGCTTATCGCTGATACCCGCGTCCTCCAAGCGCGAGGTTTCTTTAGCTCACTTTCCGTCTGTCGTTGGCGGCGATGTCGTGTTAATCTTTCGGCTGAATGAATCCCACCCGACTCCCAGATGATGATTTTTTTCCACTGATTGAAGCCCGCCACAACGACCCATTTCGGCTCTTGGGTATGCATTGCGAGGGCGGACGGGTAGTCCTGCGGGCGTTCCGTCCCGACCTGCGGGCGCTAACATTGGTGGATGCGCAGGATACGGCACGGCGCTTTGAGGTTCCGAAGGTGCACAGCGACGGGATGTTTGAGTTGCTCCTCCCCAAGGAAATCAAAGAGCCGTTCGATTATTATTTTGAACTCGAGGGGCACCCAGGTGACAAGTGGACCCAGCGTGATGCTTACGGATTTGGACCGATCCTGGGCGAGGTAGATGTCTATTTGTTCAGTGAAGGAAACCATTTTGATATCTATAAAAAGCTGGGTGCTCACCTCAAGGAGCTCAGCGGTATCTCGGGCGTTCACTTTTCTGTATGGGCACCGAATGCCCAACGGGTGAGTGTGGTCGGGGACTTTAACGGCTGGGACGGAAGAATCCATCCCATGCGCTGCCTCACATCTGCGGGCGTGTGGGAAATTTTTCTCCCGGATGTCACGGAGGGCGCGCACTATAAGTTCGAGATTCGAGGCCCTCACGGCGAGGTATTTCTCAAAACTGATCCTTTTGCCTTTTATGCCCAGCACGGGGTTTCGACCGGATGCATGGTATTCGATTTGGATCGTTACCAATGGTCCGATGCGGAGTGGATGACGGCCCGCCCCAATCGGGATCAATACAACAGCCCGATGAGCATTTACGAGGTGCATCCGGGCTCGTGGCAGCGGATTCCCGAGGAGGGTAATCGATCCCTGAGCTATCTGGAAATGTCAGAGCGCCTCATCCCTTACGTGAAAAAAATGGGATTCACCCACATCGAACTGATGCCGGTAATGGAGCATCCGTTCGATGGCTCGTGGGGATATCAGGTCGTGAACTTTTATGCGCCGACCAGCCGGTTTGGCAACCCGGATGATTTTCGACACTTTGTGGACCGGTGTCACCAGGAAGGAATTGGCGTTATCTTGGACTGGGTGCCCGGACATTTTCCGAAAGATGCGCATGGATTGGCGCGCTACGATGGAACCGCGCTCTACGAGCATGAGGACCCCCGCATGGGCGAGCACAAGGACTGGGGCACGCTCATTTTCAACTACGGGCGCAATGAAGTCCGGAATTTTCTCATTGGGAACGCGCTCTATTGGCTCGACGAGTTTCATGTCGACGGCCTGCGCGTGGACGCGGTCGCATCCATGCTGTATCTCGATTACTCAAGAAAACCGGGTGAATGGGTGCCGAATTGCCTTGGAGGCCGCGAAAACCTGGACGCGATCAACTTCCTCAAACGCTGTAATGAGCTTTGTTACAGCCGATTCCCCGGAGTCGTCACGATCGCCGAAGAATCGACCGCTTGGCCAGGAGTGTCCAAACCCACCTACCTTGGCGGATTAGGATTTGGGATGAAATGGAACATGGGCTGGATGAACGATTCGTTGCGCTACATCGCAAAGGACCCCATCCATCGCCGCCACCACCAAGCGGAAATTACGTTCTCGCTGCTTTATGCGTTTCATGAACATTTCGTGCTGGTTTTGAGCCATGACGAAGTTGTTCACGGAAAAGGCTCCATGATTGGAAAAATGCCCGGGGATCAATGGCAAAAGTTTGCCAACTTACGCATGTTCCTCGCATGGATGTGGGCGCATCCCGGCAAAAAACTCATCTTTCAGGGTATTGAATTTGGACAGATCGCAGAATGGAACCACGATCAAAGTCTTGACTGGCACCTCACGCCTCAACACCTGCATGGCGGCCTTTCACGACTTGTGCAGCACCTGAACTGGCTCTACCAAAACGAACCCGCGCTTTTTGAGCAGGACGATTCACACGAGGGCTATGAATGGATCGATTTCCACGACGCGGACAATACCGTCTGGTCCTTCATGCGCAAACCGCGGTCAGGTCCTCCGCTTGTGTTTATTGTAAATGCGACCCCTGTCGTCCGCGGTGCATATCGCATTGGCGTGGACACCGCGGGGTATTATCGGGAAGTTCTGAACTCCGACGCCGCGAACTATGGCGGCAGCAATAGCGGGAACTACGGGGGACGCCAGTCGGAAGCACTCAGTTGGCAAGGCCGGCCGAATTCGATCCTGCTCGACCTTCCACCGCTGTCAGTATGCGGTTTTAAACTGCAAATCGACCCGGATCTGCCAGAGGCATAATCTCAAAGTCCGCGTGGTCCGCAGACCACCGCATCCGCATCCCGTCTTCGGCAACATGCATCCCAGCCAATTCCAAGGCAGCGCGTTCCGGTGATTGCGGGCGCAGCACGGGGTTGGTATTATTGATGTGGACGAAATACACTTGGGTGTCTGTGAGCTCAGAGAGAGCCTCTATGCTCCCTCCGGAGCCATGCATCGGGATGTGTCCCATGTCGCGGGCACTACGGGTTCCTAAACCGAGAGCGGCCATTTCATCATCGATCCAAAACGTGCCATCAAAAAAAATCGTATGGCATTCTCCCAGGCGACCGAGAAGGTCCTGATCCATCCATCCCACATCTGGAAAAACGCCAATGACACCCTCGTGGTCGCGGTGGCGAAACTGATATCCTACCCCATGGCATCGTGCACGCTCCTCCTCAGCCGAATGCAAATCGTATTTCGGTGGCTCTGCGTGAGACAAAGGAAGCACGCGGGCCTCCAGTCCCGACTGGTCCACCGGCATCCAGTCGTCGGATGCAAATGCCCAGCGGATGCCGTTATACCTTCCGAGCACTGCGTCCATGTGGAGATCCCGAATCAGGCTGGCTCGGACGCCATCGGGGGCGGTCACCCGCAACTCATTTCCTTCTCGCAATGTGAATAGCCCGAGACAGTGGTCTAGATCGGCATTGGTGAGCAGCACGCTTGCGATCGGCGATGCACGCATCGACGAGCGATCGACAACTTCGCCATCGCACTGAAGATATCGCTCCACCTGACAAGCCAGATCAGGCGATGTGTTCACTAAGTGCCACGGCCCGGCTCGACCACGAATCGCAAGCGAACTCTGGAGCCGCGGAGTCAACCCCAGCTTGCCCTCGCGGACCGCGCGGCAATTCTGACACTGGCAATTCCACTGGGGAAATCCACCGCCAGCAGCGGTGCCAAGCACAACAACCTCAATCACGTTGGAACTGAACCGCTGACGGCTCTGAGAAAAAGTCCGTTACTTCGAGCCAGAATACAAGGAAACCTCGAAAAAGATCGGGATGTCTTTGATTGCAGGTGCTGCCCATGTGGCTTTCTTGGCTTTGGAGAGGTTTTTCGGCTTCATGCGCCAAAAGGTTATCTCAAGTCTGCCGTCTCGCCAGTCAATATTTTCGCCAAAGTGCTGGAACGAACAATACTAGCAACGCATAGAGCTCCAGGCGACCGAGGAGCATCAGAAAAGCCAGCACCAAATGTGAGGCAGGCGTGAATCCTGCAAATGTCCGTGCCGGGCCAACCGCATCGAGACCCGGCCCGACATTGAACAACGTCGTCACCACAGACGTAAATGCGCTGACCAAGTTGAGGTCAGGCTCGAGTAGCGTAATAAGCAGCGATCCCAATCCAACGATGATACAGCTTAACGCGATGAAAAACACAGCTGCCGTTTTTGTGTCGTTGTCGAGCATCACTCCGTTCATTCGCAGCGGCACGACCTGTGTCGGACGAAAGGCGTTGGTCATTTGTTGAACCAAAGTTTTGAGAAAAATCAGAACCCGACTGACTTTGATTGCACCTGAAGTTGAACCAGCGCAGCCGCCAATGAACATGAGCAGCACCAAAATGGCTTTAGACAATGTCGGCCATTGATCGAAATCCGCCGTCACAAAACCCGTGGTCGTAAGAATCGAGGCAACCTGAAAGGCACTATAGCGCAAGCTATCCAGCCAAGGCCCGTCTCGCCGCATGACGAGATCACACATGATCACCAGCGCGGCCACCGAGAAAATAATCAGATAAGCACGGAGTTCCTCGTCCGCAGCAACCTTCCGGAAGTTTCGCCGCAGTAACCATGCCATGAGGATAAAGCTCGTGCCTCCGATCAGCATGATCACGGTGAGCCAAACGTCGATCGCCGCGCTGTTATAATAAGCGATGCTCTGATTGCGCGGGCTGAATCCCCCTGTTGAAACAGTGGCAAATGCGTGTAAAAGCGCATCGTAAAACGTCATCCCGAGCACCATGAGTCCAACCACACACACCACCGTGAGGCCCGTATAGATCTGCCATAACCGTAACGCTGTTTGCCGGATGCGGGCGTGAAAGCCATATCCAATCTGCGCACTCGATTCGTGGCGAAACAACGCCTTACTCCCAACTCCCAAGGTCGAAAGTAGCGCAACAAATAGCACCAGAATCCCCATCCCTCCCAGCCACTGGGTGGTGGCTCGCCAAAGCAGGATGGACCGAGGGTAAAGATCGAGATCGGCAATCGCAGAGGAGCCGGTGGTCGTAAATCCAGAAGCACTTTCGAAGATGGCAGCGCTCGGCAACATTGCCGGTTGGCAGAGCACGTAGGGAATGGCTCCCACCAGCGTGCCAATGATCCAGCCCAGCCCGACAATCGCAATGCCCTCCTTCCGGAGTATCTCATTGCCGCTCTTGCGACCAAACCAAATGAGAATTCCACCTAGGGCAGCAGCTACGAAAAACGACTTCAGTAAAGCCAGATCATGTGCCGTCTCGTTCTGAATTCTTTCCACAAAAAACCCATAACCCTCGCAGATCAGCATAAATGCCGCGAGGAGAAGGGTGAGTAACCCCAACACACGGCAGACGACGCGGTAGTTCATTTGATTCCCTCCGGAAGTTAGCGAATCAACTTTCTGAAATCCCTGAGGGAATCGATGGATACCATGGCCACCACGGAGTCGCCGACATGAAGGACATCCATCCCAGTCGGCACAATCGCCTGAGACCCGTGGGTTAACGACACGAGCCCGCTTCCTTTCGGCCAAGTGACGTCGCAAATGGATTTCCCAGCCATCGGACTTTCCTCGGTGAGAATGAATTCGATGACATCTACCCCGCCCTCCAGATGGATGAGCGTGCTGAACTCCTGGTCTGTGACAAATCGCATCAGGTCCTTGCTCGTAGCAACACGGGGGCTGACGGCGCCGACAATGCCCAACTTGCTGCCCGCTCGCGTGATGGCATCCGCGTAATCGGCCCGATGGATCAATGTCACACAGTGCTTCACGCCAAGATCTTTTGCTTGAAGGCACGTCATCACGTTGTCTTCATCATCTATCGTTGCACCCACAAAAAAGTCTGCCTCGCCCACCTGTTCTTCCTTGAGTTGCCGGAGCGAGGTAGCATCCCCGTGAATGACAGTAGTCCGCTGCAACACAGACGCGAGATAAGCGCAACGTTTTGCATCCTTTTCGATGATGCGTGTGCGAAACCTCCCGCCATCAAGCATTTGAGCAAGCGCAATGCCGTATTCCCCACCTCCAAAGATGACCACGCGGATCTCACTGCTGGACGGACCACGAAAGATCGGAGCCACTTCTTGAAGGGTTCGAGGATTACCGAACAACGTGACCACATCCTCAGAACAGAGCACTTCGGCACCATTGGGCACAATCGCGTGTCCCGCACGTTGAATCGCGCCCACCCGCACCCGGGGCGGCAGATTGAGCCCGATCAGACTCTTCCCTATGGCACTACTCTTTGAGTAAATCGGCATCTGCTGGATCTCAATCCGGCCCCGCGCCACCTCCTCAACAATCAGGCAGTCCGGGTTTCGGATATATTTGGCCAACTCTACAGCAGCTAACCGCTCGGAGCTGAAGAGATAGTCGATATTAAAATGTGCCCTAAAGTCGAACATCCATTGGTCTTTTTGGACATCGGAATGCACACGCGCAATGGCACGTTTGGCTCCCAGCGACTTGGCAAGTGAGGCAGAAACCAAGTTGGTATTATCGCTGCTGGAAAGTCCTAGAAAGACGTCACAATCGGCCACGCCGGCTTCCTCCAACGTCGTCACAGACGAACCATTGCCCTCGACCACACGCGCATCGAGTTTTTCATTCACTTCCGCCGCGACAGACTCATCCGTGTCGATGATGCAGATATTATGCTCTTGGGAGGAAAGCTGCTGGGCCATGTAAAAGCCGATCTCGCCAGCACCAAGGATGAGGATGTTCATAATCGTCGTGGAGTCGTGACGCATTCCCTTGCACCAATCAAGAAGGATTCGTGCGTGCCTGCCCCCTGCGAAACTCTTCCGGGTGCGGTTTTAGGGTTGAGATATTTGACTATTCAAGAGAACCTGCCGTATGCCCTTCCTTATAGCCATCTTCCTGGCTGGCGTCCTCGGAACTGCCACAATGACTATCTTCCTACTCGCCCCGCGTTGGCTGAACATCGGGCACGTGGATGTCGTCCGGGCCGTTGGCGCTCTCATCACCAAACGCGAAGACGGAGCATTCAAAATAGGCCTCGCTGTTCACCTCTTCTCGGGAATCGTTTTCGCCTATGTTTATTTTGGGTTCCTCACCCTGTCCCGACTTCCAGTCGATTTATGGACGGGAATTGTTGCAGGCGCCGCACACGGGGCCATCGTGATGCTTTTGGTGTGCATCTCCATCATGGAGCATCATCCGATTAAAAAATATCACAGCCGGGGTCCGATGACTGGCGTGATGCAATTTGCTGCGCACGTGATCTACGGGGCGGTCGTCGGTTCAGTGATTCACTGGCTGGCTCCCCAAGGGTAGGCGCCAGTTGGACCACGGAACTCGTGTTTGCGTTTATTCCCGGATTGGATTCTACTCTTTAACTCAGAATTCATGATTTCCCGCATCGTTCTCCGTTTTGCTCTCCTGTTGCCGATCTCGGTTTGGGCCCAGGTCTCGTTCACCAATGACGGTCCCGGAATCGTCGAGAATCCGCGCCCCACGTGGGAGACCCAGAAACAAGCCCGGACGTGGCAGTTGGCAATCCCTGCCCCGCGCGGGCTGATCACGGACCGGAATGGGAAGCCGCTGGCCCAGTCCCGCGCAAGTTACAATCTGGCGATCAGTTATCCGACGCCGCTGGATTTCACGGATGAGCAAGCCCTGGCATTTGCTAAACAACAGGTTACTCTCGCTAAAGCACTCTTAAATCGGGAAATCGCGTTGAACGAGAAATCCGTAATCGATCATTACAAGAACCGAGGTGTCCTCCCCTACGATATCGTCGAAGATCTGAATGCGCAGGAACTTTCAACACTGTCCGCAGGAGTTACGGAGAACCTGATTATTCGGCAAACCTACGCGCGCTTTTATCCAGAGGGATCGACGGCCGCGCACATCGTTGGATATGTCGGGCGAGTCGCACCACTTTCGCTACGTCCGATTGAAAACGGCGATATGATTTTCCCGGACACCGAGGGACGCGAGGGGCTGGAGCAAATTTTTGACGGTGAATTGCGCGGACAACCCGGCGTGCTGCATGTCACGTTCGATGCGGAGGGGCGCAAAACATCCGAGCGCATCGCGTCACCACCGGTGCCAGGGCACAACGTCATCACGACGCTGGACCTGGACGTGCAGCATACCTGCGAGAATGTGCTCGCAGAACAAAGCACCCGTGGCGCGATGGTGATAACGGATCCGCAGTCGGGAGAGATCCTCGCATTGGCGTCGTGGCCGACATTTGACCCGAATATTTTCGTTCCCACGCTAAATCAGGAAGCATTCATTGCCGTCCAAACCGACCCGGACGTCCCGCTCTACCCCCGGGCATTCCGGTCCTCCTACCCGCCGGGCTCCACGTTCAAGACGTTTGTCGGATTGGCCGCCCTCGAATCCGGAAAAATCAAACCGGGCACTACCTTTAGCTGTCCACCCTCGTTTGCCGTCGGGAATTTTGTTTTCCGCAACTGGAAGAAAGAATCTGCCGGATCGCTGAATTTTGCGGAGGCACTAACGCAGTCGTGCAATACCTGGTTCTATCAAGTCGGGATCAAAACCGGCTCACTCGCCATCATTGAATGGGCCACACGACTGGGACTGGGCCAGAAAACCGGGATTCCGCTCAAAGCTGAGGACCGCGGCAATATTCCAAACGACGAATACATGATGCGCTATCACAAGCGGCGGATCCTCAACGGAGACGTGGCAAACATGAGCATCGGCCAGGGCGACATCCTTGTGACGCCGCTCCAGATGGCGCAGGCAATGGGGATCATCGGAAACGGCGGCACTTTTTACCAGACACGCTTAGTCAAACAGATCCAATCGATTGATAACCGAGTCATCGGGGCCTACCCGCCGCGGGTGCGCGACGAATTACCGATCAGCGATGAAATTATGGAGGACTTACGCAAAGGCCTAATCGGCGTGACTGAGGATGGAAATGGCACGGCACGTCGGGCCCGAGTCAAAGGGATCAAGGTCGCAGGAAAGACCGGCACCGCACAATGGGGACCGACGTCCAAGCGCCAAAATGCGGCATGGTTCGCTGGCTTTGCTCCCGCAGAGGCGCCATTATATGCATTCTCCGCAGTTTACGAAGGAAACCCCGGCGAGAAAGTCGGCGGTGGATCCCATGCCGCACCGATGATCGGGGCCGCTCTCAATGAATTGTTTCATCCAAAAGAGCAGCCGCAACCCGATCCGGAAACGGACGAGCAGGTCGATCCGGTTGCGAATGGAGATGAGAGCGGATAGGCACGCATTCCCTCTTCCCATGGAAACGATTGCGAGATCCATTGTCGTCCGCCTTGCTGAGGCCGGGCATGTGGCGTTGTTTGCGGGAGGCTGCGTGCGGGATCGATTGCTTGGCCGGGAATGCCATGACATCGATATCGCGACCTCGGCAACACCCAGGCAGGTGCAGGGATTATTTCCCCGCACGGTGGCTGTCGGTGCGCAGTTTGGGGTCATCGTCGTACTCGAAGCGGGACATGAATTCCAAGTCGCGACATTTCGTGCGGACGGGCTCTACGTCGATGGCCGACGTCCGGAGTCAGTTCAATTTTCGACCCCGGAGCAGGATGCGGCACGGCGGGATTTTACGGTAAACGGATTATTTTATGATCCGCTTGCAGACAAGATTCTAGATTTTGTAGGCGGCAGGGAGGATTTGGAACGCCGCGTGATCCGGGCAATCGGAAATCCTTTGGACCGCTTGCGAGAAGACAAGCTCCGCCTGCTTCGAGCGGTGCGATTTGCTGCGACGCTGGGCTTCGAAGTCGATCCCGCTACGTGGTCAGCGGTGCAACGCCAAGCGCCGGATATCGGCGCCGTGAGTGAAGAGAGGATACGGGATGAATTGGTCAAAATATTCCTATCGCCTACCCGGGTCCGAGGGCTGGACTTATTGGATTCCTCAGGGCTCCTTGCCGAGATTCTTCCTGAAGTGGCGACCCTGCATGGATGCGAGCAACCGCCTGAGTTCCATCCCGAAGGTGATGTATTTATCCACACGCGCATTATGCTCGGCTTGCTGGGCGATACGGTTTCGGTGCCGTTGGTGCTCAGCGTACTGTTTCATGATATTGGAAAACCTCCGACATCGGTGGTCGATCCCACCGGCAGGATTCGCTTCAACGGGCATGAGCATGTCGGGGCAGACATGACGCGGCGAACCATGCAGCGACTCCGGTTTTCCAATGATATCATTGAAGACACAGTGGCCATGGTGAAGAATCATATGGCCTTTAAGGATGTGCAGCACATGCGCGTGGCGAAACTGAAGCGGTTTTTGGCACGTCCAACGATCAATGACGAACTGGAATTGCACCGCGTGGATTGCACATCCAGCCATGGCATGCTCGACAATTTGGATTTCCTGGTGGAGCGCCGGGTGGCATTTGCCCATGAGCCGTTGATTCCTGAACCGCTGGTTACGGGGCATGATTTGATCGCACAGGGACGACGACCCGGACCTGAATTTAAGGAAATCCTGGATGCCGTTCAGACAGTGCAACTCGAAGGAGGGCTAGCCACCCGCGAGAGCGCCCTGGAGTGGGTTGTTACACATTTTCCGATTTCATCCACGCGCTCATGAACCTGATTTTCACTCGCACTCTGATATGTTCCGCCCTCTGTCTCGCAGCGCTCGCGTCTTCAGGTTGCGTGGCGATGGGCCGCGGGCTCCCGGCGGGCCAATCCCAAGTGCTCATCCACGATCGCTCGTTAAGCGAAATCCAATCCAAGACAGAGGATGTTTTCTATCGTCATGGATTTCAAATGCATGGGATGGGACAATCCGAGATGCGATTTGAGCGGCGCGGCGGCACTGCCGAAAACCTCCTCTACGGAAACTGGGACGACAACAAAACCTACACCCAAGTCACAGTGTTTATGACGCAGGAAGACAGCGGAGATTACCGGCTGCGCCTGCGATCCGAGGTGGTGCGCGACACTTTTGGCGGAGACTCGAATTCTAAAATGTTCGATGTGCAGGGCGCTCGCTACGGCGTCCTGCTGAAAAAGATTCAGCGCGAATTGCAGTAGGCATCGCTATCTGAAGTGTTTATTTCAGCACTGCCGGGAGAAGAGGCTGCAGATTTTTGATCGCTTGCGCGGCATTGCGGTGGCACACGAGAACGGCATCGTCTGTTTCCACAACGATCAAATCGCGCACTCCGCAGAGGGCGATCGTCCGACCATTGGAGATAACGATGTTATCTTTCGCATCGTGTAATGCGTGAGCGCCGCGAACCGTATTCCCGCTGGCATCAACACCGAGATGCATCGGGAGCGCAGTCCACGCACCCACGTCATCCCAGTCGAAAGTTGCCTTGACCGACAGCACCTCATGCGCCTGCTCCATGATCGCGTAGTCCACGGAGATCTTCGGCAATTTTATAAAATGCTCAGCAAGAAATGCGGTTGAGTCACCGCTGGGATACGCATTTATAAATTCCGCGAGCGGGGGATTCAGTCGATCGCATTCGGCTAAAAATGACTGTGCCCGCCAGACAAACATCCCGGCATTCCAGCCAAACGTGCCAGACTCGAAATAATCCTGCGCGGTGTCAGGATCTGGTTTTTCGACAAACCGATTCACCCGGCAAATGACGCTCCCATGCGCCCCTGTAAGCACCGTGTCACCGAGGTCCAAATATCCAAAAGCCGTGGAGGGGAAGGTTGGTGTGATCGCGAAAGTCAGGAGGGCTCCGGAATCGGAAATTGCCGCGGCAGCGTCGAGCACTTGGTTGGCGTAAGTTGCCGTGTCGTGGATCATCGAGTCTGCCGGAAAAATCGCGCAAATCGCGTCAGGGTCATGCACCCGTGCAATGGCTGTCGCCAACGCCGCAGCGGGAGCAGTGTCTCGTTTTGCCGGTTCGGCGATGAAATGCGCAGGGTCCAACTGGGGCACCGCAGCGCGGCACGCATCCACTTGCGTCTCGTTAGTGAGCACAAAAACACGGTCTGCGGACGTCACTGCCAGCGCACGAATCACCGCATCCTCCAGCAATGTCCGCTCAGTAACTAATCGGAGCAGATGCTTGGGTGTTGCGCTGCGACTCATGGGCCAAAACCGTTCGCCGCTGCCTCCGGCCATAATGAAGATGTATAGAGAATTCACCGTTCTGGAAGTTTATCGGATTTAGCCAAGCCGCGAAAGCCGGAAGATCACCCGCCGAGTGCGACGAGCGCTTCTACCAGCGATCGGCGCTTTTGTTCCCAGCCGGTCTGTCGTTGTCGGTGCTCTTCGACGACGTCCGCCGGGGCGTTAGCGACAAACGACTCGCTTGCCAGCTTGCCCGTAACTTTTTTGATTTCCGCGTCGCACTTCGCGATCTCACCGGCAAGACGTCCTTTTTCCGCCTCGGCATCCACGATTCCCTCCAATGGGAGTTGCAACCGCCCGACAGGCGTGATGCACACCGCACAGCCCGCAGACGATGAGCCCGCGTCCGGGAAGGTCAATGAGCTTGCATTGAGAAGTAACGCGATGGCATCGGCCTCGGCAACCACCCAATCTTGATCGGGAACCAGTTGCCACGGCAGCTTCCGGTTTGACGGGATATTGTAGGTGGCACGAAGACTGCGACCTTGATTGACAGCGTCGAAAATGGCCGCTGCCCGGACACCAGATGCTCCAGAAGCAAATCCCACGGGCTCCGGCCACGGCTCAAATTGAATCGTCGCCGTTCCCATGCCCAAGCCATGCCAAAGTTCTTCGGTAATAAATGGCGCATACGGATGCATCAGCAAAAGCACTCGCCGAATCACAAAGTCAATGGTTGCCAGAGTTCCCGCCCGGCGCTGTGGGTCGGAGGATTGAAAATCGGCTTTCGCAACCTCAATGAAGCGGTCGCAAAAGTCGCCCCAGACAAAATCATAAATCGCCTGCGCCACATCATTGAATCGATACGCGTCGTATGCGTCATCGATTTTTCGAATCGTCTGATCGAGCTTCGCCAAGAGATCCACCGCAAATACGCTGAGTCCGTGGTCCGTGGGATCCGCCTGAGGATCCAGTGGACCCTGCATTTGCCGAAACCGACAGGCATTCCAAAACTTGTTACAGAAGTTCCGCCCCTCGACGACCTGCTGTTCGTCAAACCGGATGTCTTGACCCTGCGGCGCAATACGCATCAGGCCAAATCGCAACCCATCCGCTCCCACCCGCGCAATGAGATCCAGAGGATCCGGCGAATTCCCGAGGGACTTGGACATTTTCCGTCCCGTCCGATCACGGATAATGCCGGTGAAAAAGACATCCCTGAACGGAATTTGGTCCATATACTCAAGACCTGCCATGATCATGCGCGCCACCCAGAAGAAAATAATATCGGGCCCGGTCACCAAGACGCTGGTCGGATAAAATTTTGCCCGCACATCAGGTTCCATTGTCTCATGTGCCCACAGCCAGGATGAAAACCAGGTATCGAGGACGTCGGCATCCTGAACCCATCCATCACCCGGAGACTCAACCTGACAACGGATTTCGCCGTTAGAATACCAAACCGGAATCCGGTGCCCCCACCACAGCTGCCGCGAGATGCACCAATCCTGGATATTTTCCAACCAGTGGTCGTAAACCTTTTCCCATCGGTCGGGGAAAAAGCGAATCAATCCCTCGCGCACCGCCGCGCGGGCTCGCTGCGTCTGCGGATATTTGAGAAACCATTGTTCGCTGAGCCGCGGCTCGATCGGGACATCAGCCCGCTCGCTAAACCCGACATTATTCTCGTAGGGTTCTTCGCGGGTCATAATACCAAGCTCAACCAATATCTCGACCGCACGCTTGCGGGCCGCAAAGCGGTCGAGCCCGGCAAGGTCAACGCCAGCGAGCGCATTCATCGTGCCATCCGGGTTCATCACGTCGATCACGTCCAGCGTGTGCCGCTGGCCAATCTCGTAATCAACCTTGTCATGGGCAGGGGTGACTTTTAACACACCCGTTCCAAACTCGAAGTCCACGGAATCATCTCCCACTATTCGAATCTCAAGCGGGTTTTCCAACGGCAGCGGTCGTCGCACGCGCTTCCCGATCAGCCCGCTGTATCGCGGGTCGTTGGGGTTCACCGCGATGGCGGAGTCCCCGGGGATAGTTTCCGGGCGCGTCGTTGCGATTTCTAAAAATGTTCCGGGCGATTCCACGACCTCGACCTGAAAATAGTAGAGCAACCCTTTCTGGGGCTTGGGTAGAACCTCCTCGTCGCTCAGCGCGGTGAGCGACACGGGACACCAGTTGACCATGCGCTTGCCGCGATAAATCAGACCTTTTGCATATAGATCCACAAACGTCTCCTGAACCTTACGGGCGTAGGCTTCGTCCATCGTGAAGCGCTCGCGCTCCCAGTCGCAGGAGCAGCCCAGTTTCTTGAGCTGATTAATGATGATTCCACCATGCTTGTCTTTCCACTCCCAGACTTTTGCCAGAAATGCCTCACGGCCATAGTCGTGGCGTGTCTTGCCTTCCGTCTTGCGGAGCATTCGCTCGACGACCGTCTGCGTCGCAATCCCCGCATGATCCGTGCCGGGAAGCCACAGCACTTCATTACCGTGCATCCTCGCGCGCCGGGCGAGGATGTCCTGAATCGTATTGTTCAACACATGCCCAAGCGTAAGCACACCCGTAACATTGGGGGGCGGAATCACGATCGAAAACCCCGGCTTCGGAGAGGCGGGATCAGCATGAAAATTGCCATCCGCAATCCACCGGTTGTACCAGGTATCCTCGACGGATTGGGGTTCGTAAGCTTTGGCGAGTTCAGACATGAGATTTAAAATTCCGCTAGTTGGCGGCAATGAGTAGCCGGGAGGCTAGGAAATATGCTCCAGTAGGTAGGCGGGTAATTCAGCGATGGCGATGCGTTCCTGTGCCATCGTGTCGCGATGCCGGAGCGTGACGGTGTCCAAGAGATCCGGCCCATTCTCGCCAATGGTATCAAAGTCCACCGTAACACAATACGGCGTGCCAATTTCATCCTGTCGACGGTATCTGCGGCCAATCGCTCCACCTTCGTCATACGCGATCATCATTTTTCCCCGCAGGGCCGCTTGGATTGATTTGGCTTTTTCGACGAGTTCGGGTCGATTTTTTAGAAGCGGGAGGATGGCGCATTTAATCGGTGCCATCCGGGGATGAAACCGGAGCACGGTCCGAATCTCGGATTTGCCTTTTTCATCGGTCACAGTTTCCTCGGCGAATGCCTCACAAATCAACGCGAGCACCGTGCGATCCGCTCCTGCGCTGGGTTCAACGACATGGGGAACAAAACGGGTTTTCGTCTCCTCATCAAAATAATCGAGTGACTTGCCGCTGTGTTCGATGTGACGCGAGAGATCGAAGTCCGTGCGATACGCCACCCCTTCCAGTTCGCTCACGCCAAATGGAAATTCGTATTCCAGGTCATAGGTTTTCTTGGAGTAGAACGCACGCTCGCCGTCCGGGATGTCGACGACGTGGATTTTTTCGCGCGGAATTCCGATATCTACATAGAAGCGCAACCGCTCCTCCAGCCAGTAATCAGTCAACGCAAGCCCGTTTTCCGCATGACAGAAATACTCGATTTCCATCTGCTCGAATTCGCGGGACCGGAAGGTGTAGTTGCGCGGATTGATTTCGTTTCGAAATGCTTTGCCGATCTGCGCGATGCCAAAGGGAAGCTTTTTCCGCGATGTGTCCAATACGTTGCGAAATTGAACAAACATCGCCTGTGCCGTCTCCGGCCGCAGATAAACAAGGTTCTCCTCACTCTCCAGCGGGCCTGCATGGGACTTGAACATCAGGTTGAAGGCACGCGACTCGGTCAGTAGCGCTCCGTTTTCCGGGTTGAACCGGATGGAGTCCACGACGTCCTCGCTGCGCTCACCAGATAGTTCGACCGGCGTTTCGCTCGTCGCTGCCGAAGATCCCTGGACATAGAACTGCCGAGCCAGTTTGCGTGCGCGCTCCACGCTCTCCCCTTTGCGAAGCATCACTGCAAAAGCTCGCTCCGACTTCCAGCCGCTCGCAGCAGAAGTTGCACCGTCATACCAATAGACCGTTCCCGATTGCGCAGGCACTTGATCTGCGCGAAGGCGCGTTTTTGTTAGCAAACAATCCACCATCGGATCGCTGAACGTCTCTTCATGGCCCGTTGCTTTCCAGACCGCGCGGTTCATGATGATCGAGCCATCCATGCCCACCATGTCGTCCCGCTCCATCACGTTGCGGCGCCACCAGAAATCCTTGAGGTTGCGTTTCAATTCCACGCCGAGCGGACCGTAATCCCAAAAGCCATTCAGGCCGCCGTAGATTTCGGATGATTGGAAAATAAACCCTCGCCGTTTGCAAAGGCTTACAATTTTTTCCATTCGTTGATTGGGAGATTCGGTGGACATTAGCCACTCAGGAAACGACACCCATAGAGTTTCGTCAATCCCAAGCCACTATGGGCGCTGTCGCCGATCGGATGTATCTGCCGTAGACTGCCGAAATATGATTTGGGGTCGGACCAAAATCCGCTTCGGCTCACTTTCCCCGTTAGCCGGGAGCAAATGCGCGACCGCCCGCCGGATCAAAATATCCACCCGCGGGTCGATTGTCGTTAGCGGAGGGTCCGAATAGGCCGAAAAATCCGCATTATCGTAACCGATGACACTGACGTCCACAGGCACTCGGACTCCCGCCCCACGGAGCGCTTGGATCATTCCGACGGCTACCCGGTCATTGAGAGCAATCACCGGCGGAAAAGGCGCTTCGCAGCAACGCAAGAATTCGCTGGCAAAATACGCGCCGTCTGAAAAATCACCCTTGGAATCATGCGCCACGAACTGCAGGACATCCTGGTCAAACGTCCAGCCACATTCCTGGCACCCCCGCCGGATCCCGCGGATACGTTGCCGCCCATAAGTGGAGCGGGGATCGATTCCGGCAGTCGCCACGCGACGATGTCCCGCCATATGACACCATCTAATAGCCTCCTTCATTGCGTGCGCACGATCTGTGGAGACGACCACATGCTGACCTGTGTGTCTGGGGTCAATCGATACCACCCCCACCCCCGACGCACGCAACCCCGCAAAGGAGGGATCGGCGGACTCCAGCCCCGAAGCAATCAACACCACCGCCGAGCAATACATTGCCGCAAACCGTTCCAAGGCCCAGCGCTCCCCTTCCAAGGTCCCGTCGGTGATATGGAGCATCGCATGCAGGCCGCTCGCATGCACAGCCTGCTGCAAGCGCGAGATCTTACTTGTAAGGAAATAGTCCTCCAAGTCGGGCACACACACCCCAACCAAATCCGTCCGCCCCGAGCGTAATCCTCGCGCCAAAATACTCGGCGAAAACCCAAACTGACGCGCGGCCTCCCGCACCCGATTCGCTGTCTCCTTGCGGATTCCGGCATGGCCATTCAACGCCCGGGAAACCGTCCACCGCGATAGACCAAGCTGCTTAGCCAGCGCACTGGTGGATTGAATCGATATTTCCATTGACGGACCAAATCCTATAATCTAACACGTGTTAGAGTCAATGGAATCAAACCCCTCACTTACGAATTTTAAGTTATGAAATCGGTCCGTCTTGGCATTATTGGTATTGGTAACATGGGTACCGCTCACGGTCGCAGTATTCTCTCTGGTAAGGTGCCGCAGTGCGAGCTGACTGCGGTAAGCGATTCGAACCCGGGAGCATTAGAATTGTTTCCAGACACGAAGGGATTCTCCAGCAGCGAAGCATTGATTCGATCCGGCGAGGTCGATGCGGTGCTCATTACCACTCCGCACTATTCGCACACGCAAATTGGCATCGACGCGCTGAAGCAGGGGCTCCATGTGCTCGTCGAGAAACCGCTCTCGGTGCATAAAGCGGATTGCGAGCGCCTGATCGCAGCGCACAAATCGAAGAAGCAGGTCTTTGCAGCGATGTTTAATCAGCGCACCGATCCGTACTATCAGAAAGTCCGCGAGCTGGTGCACGGCGGCGAACTAGGAAAAATCCGCCGTATCAACTGGATCATCACCGATTGGTTTCGGACCGAGTGCTATTATGCATCGGGGGGATGGCGGGCGACGTGGAGTGGTGAAGGCGGAGGCGTGCTGCTCAACCAATGCCCCCACAATCTCGACTTGTATCAATGGATATTTGGCCTGCCGTCAAAAGTCCGGGGATTTTGCCAGTTGGGGCGCTACCACAAGATCGAGGTCGAGGACGACGTGACTGCCTATTTTGAATATCCCGACGGCACCACGGGCGTCTTTATTACTTCGACGGGTGAAAGCCCGGGCACGAATCGTCTCGAGATTACTGGCGAGCAGGGCAAGCTGGTATTAGAGCACAACAAGCTGACCTACACGCGCAACGAAGTGCAAATGTCCGAGTTCAGCAAAACGACCGATCAAGGCTTCGCTCGCCCGGCAATCTGGAACGTCGAAATCCCGCTCCCGGACAACCGCGGTGAGCAGCACATCGGCATCATCAGGAATTTTGTTAACTGCATTCTCCATGGCGAGAAATTGATCGCGCCCGCAGCCGACGGCATTCACTCCGTTGAACTCGGCAACGCCATCCTATTCTCATCGCTCACGGGGAAGACCGTGGAGATGCCACTCTCCGGAGCGGCGTATGAACGCGCGCTGAAGAAGCTCATTGCATCCTCCAAACAAAAGCCGAAAGTTATCAAGAAGAAGGCCCCTCCTTCGGATTTCTCGAAATCATTCTAAATCCCTTGCGCTCTCGCCGAAAATTTTCGGTCCAATAGCTCCCACAAACCGCATGAAACTGTCTCAAGTAGCCATCCAACTCTACACCTTACGCGATTTTATAACTACGCCGGCCGACGTGGCCTCCACGCTCAAACGTGTCAAAGCCATCGGCTATGACGCCGTTCAGGTGAGCGGCATGGGACCAATTGCCGAAGCCGAACTTAAAGCAATCCTCGACGGGGAAGGACTCACCTGCTGCGCCACGCACGAACCCGGCAACGTCATTCGCAAAAACCCGCAGGCCGTGGTTGATCGCCTGCTTGCGCTCGATTGCAAACTGACTGCCTACCCTTATCCAGCGGACGTCGACATGGGAAATCTTTCAGACATCAACGCCCTGGCCACCGATTTAAATGCTGCGGGAAAATTACTCGCCGAGGCGGGGCTCACGCTCACTTACCACAACCATGGTATTGAGTTTGTCCAGATCGACGGGCTCACTGCGCTGGACCGAATCTACCGCGATACCAATCCCGCATACGTGCAAGGAGAACCGGACACCTACTGGATTCACTACGGTGGAGGCGATAACGTCGAGTGGTGCGAAAAACTGAACGGGCGCCTCCCATTGATCCATCTCAAAGACTATTGTTTCACCAGCGAAAACAAGCCCGCGTTCTGCGAGATCGGCTCAGGCACATTGAACTTCAAACGCATCATCGCAGCAGCAGAAGCCTCCGGTTGCGGTTGGTTCATTGTCGAGCAGGATACTTGCCCCGGCGATCCATTCGTCTCGATCAAAAAAAGCTTCGATTACATCAAAGCCAACCTCTGCGAATAGGTTCGCTGCATCTATACAAATTATGTCTAATTCTGACGGAATGACTTACGCCCCACAGGGGAAGCCAGCTCCCGTATGCTATCCAGGGGAATTCCCCATTGCGGCGGTAGCGCTCGACCACGGCCACATCTACGGTCAATGCAATGCTCTCACCGAAGCCGGCGCGGAGCTGCGCTGGGTCTATGATCCTGATCCGGAAAAAGTTGCCGCCTTCCAGACCCGGTTCCCTCAGGTCCGGGTTGCCCCCACCTTAGAGCATATTTTGGACGACCCCGACATCGCCCTCGTGGCAGCAGCAGCGGTCCCCAGCGAACGGGGAGCTCTCGGATGCCGTGTGATGGAATCGGGCAAAGATTACTTCACTGACAAAACACCGTTCACAACATTCGAACAATTGACGCAAGCCCGCGACGTCGCGCATCGAACGGCGCAAAAATACATGGTATATTACAGCGAGCGCCTCCATGTGGAATCCGCGGTGTTTGCAGGCCAATTGATCCGCGACGGTGCCATTGGCCAAGTCGTTCAGACCATGGGAACCGGTCCCCACCGGCTGAGCGCAGGCAGTCGGCCATCGTGGTTTTTTGAACGTGAGAAATATGGCGGTATCCTGTGCGATATCGGAAGCCATCAGAGCGAACAATTTTTGCATTATACGGGATCCACAGATGCAACGGTCAATTTCAGCGCCGTAGGAAATTTCAACAACCCAGACTTTCCCGAGCTCGAAGATTTTGGCGAAGCATCGCTCACTGGCAATCAAGGAGCCTCTGGATACTACCGAGTCGACTGGCTCACCCCCGCAGGCCTCCGCACCTGGGGTGACGGACGCACATTCATTCTCGGAACGAAGGGTTACATTGAGCTCCGAAAATACATCGATATCACGCGCGAAACAGCGGATGGAAACCACTTGTTTCTCGTGAACGACGAGGGTGAAAATTACATTCCTTGCAGCGGTAATGTGGGATATCCCTTTTTTGGTGAATTAATTCTCGACTGCCTGAACCGCACAGAACATGCCATGACCCAAGCTCATGCATTCAAAGCTGCCGAACTTTGCCTGCAGGCTCAGGCTCAGGCACGTGTCCTCGGTGGAACCTCCGCACTCAGCTAGAGATTTAAATTTGGTCCTATGAACGAAAACATATTCTCGCTTAACAATGAAATAGCCGTCGTCATAGGTGCATCTGGAGTGCTGGGCGGCGGCATGGCTGAGGCTCTGGCCAAGGCTGGAGCAAAGGTGGCCGTCTGCGGCCGCTCCAAAGAACGAGGCGAAGCATGCGTGGATAGGATCACCGCGACCGGCGGAGCGGGAGCATTTTTCCAGTTGGATTCGTCCTCAAAAGATAGCTTGCATGCCGCCCACGCCCAAATCGAAGCAGCACTTGGAGCTCCAAGTATCCTCGTCAATGCAGCAGGCGGCAACGACCCCAAGGTCACGGTCACTCCGGACCACGCGTTTGAAGCTATCGAAACTGCGGACTGGCAGGCCGCATTTGATATGAATCTCGTGGGTGGCATCCTGCTTCCCTGCCAGGAGTTTGGTCCTGCCATGGTTAAGCGAGGCCGCGGGAGCATCATCAACATCGCAAGCGTGTCCGCCCATTTGCCGCTATCTCGCGTGGTCGCTTATTCGGCAGCCAAAGCCGCCGTCCTGAATCTTACGCAGTTTCTCGGTCGCGAGTGGGCCCCTTTCGGAGTGCGAGTGAACTCGATCACGCCCGGGTTTTTCCCTGCGGAGCAAAATCGAAAACTCCTGTATCAAGACGATGGCACGCCGACGCCTCGTGCGCAGGCGATCCTGGGACACACTCCGATGGCCCGGTTTGGGACCGCGGCGGAATTGCACGGTGTCGTGGTATTCCTTGCCTCCGAGGCGGCCAGCAGCTTCATCACTGCGACCGATATCCGGGTCGATGGAGGATTTCTTTCCCAGACCATCTGATTCGTGAATACCTATCGCGCGATCGCCCCAAGCGGGCAATCTCTCTCGCCCTCCGACATTGAGACCGTTCTTGACGCATTTGTTGCAGATTACGAATTCCGCGGAAAACGCGTCCTTCTCATCATCCCGGACAACACTCGCACAGCTCCGATAGGCCTGCTTTTTAAAGCGCTCTACGCTCGACTCGGAAATCATGTCCGTTGTATGGACCTGGTTGTCGCTCTCGGCACCCATCCAGCAATGAGCGAGGATGCCATCAATGAGCGTCTGGAAATTTCCGCTGCAGAGCGCGCCTCCGACTTCCCAAACGTGCGTTTTTTTAATCACACATGGGATCAACCCAGCACGTTGGAGGAAATCGGCCGCATTCCGGAATCAGAAATCCACGCGTTGTCTGGCGGGTTGTTTGCGGAGGAAGTTCCGGTCGAGATTAATCAGCTAATCAACGATTACGACACGCTCGTCGTGATCGGGCCGGTTTTTCCTCATGAAGTCGTCGGGTTCTCCGGCGGAAATAAGTATTTTTTTCCTGGCATTGGAGGACCCAAAATCCTGAACTTTTTTCATTGGCTCGGAGCGGTGGTGACTAACCCGATGATCATCGGAAACAAATGGACCCCCGTTCGCAAGGTTGTCGATCGAGCAGCTCAATTTATCCGGCAGGATCGCCTTTGCCTTGCAGCCGTAGTCGATGACAAACGCTTCGCCGGATTATTTGCCGGAACGCCGGAATCCGCTTGGGATGAAGCCAGCGACCTCTCGGCAAAGATCCACATCATTACCAAGCCAAAGCCGTTTCATACCGTGCTGTCGTGTGCTCCGAAAATGTACGATGAACTCTGGGTGGCCGGGAAATGCATGTATAAATTGGAGCCCGTGGTAGCCGACGGTGGCGAACTTATCATCTACGCTCCCCACCTGCATGAGGTCTCCGAAGTACACGGCCGAATCATCCGCGAGATTGGCTATCATTGCCGCGATTATTTCCTCAAGCAATGGGACCGATTTGCGCATTATCCGACTGGCGTCCTGGCACACTCCACGCATGTGCATGGCATCGGGACCTACGAGAATGGTGTGGAAACACCGCGCGTGCGGGTCACTCTAGCTACTGGAATACCTCCAGAAATTTGCCGTGAGATCAATCTCGGATACCGAGATCCAGCCACGATCCGTCCAGAAGATTTTGCTGGTCGGGAAGAGGACGGCATCCTCTACGTTCCGAAAGCGGGAGAACGGCTGTTTCATCTCGAAAACCGCCCCGCGTGGTCTGGTGGCCCGACAGAATGACCGACTCGCGAGCCCCGTTCATCGTCATGGGTGTTTCCGGGTGTGGCAAATCCACCATCGCTCAGCTACTGGCGGAGTCGATCGGTGCAGATTTCATTGATGCTGATGACTTCCATCCTGCTGACAATAAAACAAAGATGGCAGCCGGTGTGCCATTAGATGATAGCGACCGCTGGCCATGGCTGGATGCGCTTAACAAGTTACTTCGAGATCGCGCGGCACACCGCCAGACCACCGTGCTCGCGTGTTCAGCCCTGCGCCAGGCATATCGTGACGTCCTTGCTCGAGAACTGGAAACAGCTACGTTCATCTATCTCGCGGGTTCAAAAGCAGAAATCCAAGCGCGGATGGAAGCTCGCGCCGGGCATTTCATGCCATCCACGCTGCTGGATAGCCAGTTCGCCACGCTGGAAGAGCCCACCGATGCCATCCGGATTTCTATTGTCCAATCTCCGGAGAAAATCGTCGCTGAGATTCTGGTAATCATCGGGATTCCCTCCTCGGGGCAAGTGCATTAAAATGCAGCACAGAAAGAAGCTCGCGGCATGATCCGCTTCTAATGCCTCATTAGATATTTGAAGATGTGACCCCCAATGATATTAACGGAATCAAAAATGGCTCTAGCCAACCCGACACTCATCCCTTTGCCACCGGAACGAACGCTGACGGCTCAGCACTACCGTGGTGGCCAACCCCTGCGGATCACATGGGATGAATGCGGCGTTCTTACTACAGTCGAGTTGGGAGATCGATCCGATGCCGCAGACCTATGGCTGGCCCCGGGCTTGCTTGATCTGCAGGTGAATGGGTATGCGGGCGTGGATTTTCAACGTGACGAGTCAGCATCGGAGCCTGCGTTGTTGGAGGCAGTTCGAGCCCTTCGAAGAGATGGCTGCCGCCGCATTTTCTTGACGCTTATCACGGCTGAGTGGAAATCCCTCCTTCAGCGTATTCAGAGGTATCGAACGATCATCCAGCAAAACGCTGAACTGTGGCAAAGCATTGTTGGCTGGCACATCGAAGGTCCTTTTTTATCCGATCAGCCTGGATATTGTGGCGCTCACAACCCAGCCTGGATGCGCAATCCCACCCCGGCAGACATGCAAGAGTTACGTTTAATAGCGGAATCGGATCCTGTTCTACTCACTCTTGCGCCGGAGCGGGAGGGCTCTGAGGCTGCTATCGCGGAGGCCGTACGCTGCGGTTTTGTGGTAAGCTTGGGGCACACTCAGGCGAATCGGGAGCAAGTCAAAGCCGCAGAAATTGCGGGAGCCACCGCCTTCACGCACCTTGGCAATGGTTGCCCTCAGAAGTTGGATCGGCACGAAAATATCCTCTGGACGGTCCTGAACGAACCTACCCTGACGGCTGGAATCATTCCCGACGGAATCCACGTGTCTCCCGCGCTTTTTGCGATTCTTCATGAGGTATTGACTCCCGCCCGCGTCTACTGGACGACGGATGCGATGTCCGCCGCAGGTGCGCCACCAGGACGCTACACGATCGGTGAAATCGAACTCGCTGTGGGAGCAGATCAGATTGTCATAAACCCCGCGACCAACACCTTTGCTGGTTCTGCTCTGACGCCTATCGAGGGAATTCGGCGCGGCGCGCAAATGCTGAACCGCCCGTGGCAGGACGTTTGGGATCTGTTTTCAGTGAATCCCGCCCGATTGATGGGGCTGTCTGCAGACTTGAGTTCAGGCTCGGCGGCGGGATTTTGCCTCTTACGATCGAAGTGATTTGTTTTTACTGAACAAAAAGATTCACGACCACGCAAGTTGAACCCATCAA
>JBDNGG010000060.1:0-11122 GCA_041689405.1 Terrimicrobiaceae bacterium
CATGAAGAGCATGAAGAGCATGAAGATTCAGAAAAAATCTTACTCAGCCTTCTCCCCCTTCATGCTCTTCATGGTAGAAAGAAGAAGGGTTCGCCTCGTCGGAAGTCACCCCGGCGCAGAGATTGAGTTTAGTAACATCGCAGTAATCCTGCAATACGACATAAAAAGAAATCGCCGGAAAACGGGTTATTCAGTGTCCATTGTATTTGCGATGAGATGCGCAAATTGGGGATGGTGAGTGACAATCTTTTCCCAAGCCAGGTGATCGCGAGCCTCGATGTCGGTGGGAAAGCGCGCTGTGGATCGCATCCATTTGCCCAGCCATTCAACGCCAAGCAACTCATGGTAGTCGGAAACTGCTTCGGGCGTCATGGCGATCGTAGTTTCGGCTTTGTCACCCGTGCGACGGCCGCGTGCGACATAAAATCCCGCTGCCAGCATCGCTACGCGTGACGCCGTGGAGCAGGTGTAGGTGATGAGCGTGACTGGACGTCCCTGGCATGCCGAAAACAAGCGTCGAAAGGTAGCAAATGTCCAGGCGAACGCGTTGGTGCGTCCCGAGAATAGGTCGTAGAAGATGATATCCGGCCGCTCGGATGCATGGTTAATGCTGTCAGGAAAATCGCCCCTCACCAGCGCCCACGCGAGGCCCGGATGGGTTTTGGATTGCCATGCACCTTTGGCGAGCACGCCCGCCGGTCCGCTGTGGCGGAGCGACCGAAAGAGTTCGTTGTGCGTGAATGCGAGACGGAGCGAGTCGAGGTCATTTTCGAAGCTCACGATCTGCATGTCACGAACAGGTGCCGTGGCGGCCATGGCCTCAAAACATCCAATGGACGCCATCGCATTGGCAGCCGCACCGAGACCAACATCCCAGATTACCAGTGGACCGGCCGCATCGGTTTCGGTCAAGCGCTCAGCGAGCCGCGATTGCTCGACATACAGGCTCCGGGCTTCTTCCATCGGTGGCGTATGAGCGTGCATGATTTCCCCGGAACGCACATGACGGATGCTCGCAAATCCCTCCCGGGCGATATGAACCTCGTAATTTCCAAGGGTGCGCTTACGTGTCGGGCGACGTTTTTGGACAAGGACCGGATTATCAATGTCGTCCTCTTGCAGTGTCGCACGACGCTCGTGATAGAACTTGCCAAAGGTATCCGAGAGGATGGATGCCCGCGTTTCCCGCATGAGCTGATGATAGAAATGAATATTGTGTGTTCCCAGTAGTTGCCATCCGAGGGTTTCACCGGTTTTCGTGAGGTGGTGCAGATAGGCCCGGGAGTGATTGAGGCAGGTCGGGCATCCGCACGCGGGATCAAGTTTTTCGTCTGCAAACTTATATACGCCGCGCCGGAGTTGTAGATAGCCACGTGAAGTGAACGCCCCGCCACGCTGCGCGACTTGTGTGGGAATGATGCAGTCAAACATGTCCACGCCCCGATGCACTGCCTCCAGAATATCGAGTGGCGTCCCAACTCCCATGAGGTAGCGGGGCTTGTCGGCAGGCAAAAGCCGGGCCGTAAGGCCGCAGATATCCTCGCGTTCGCTCCGGCCTTCTCCTACGGCAAGGCCGCCGATCGCAAATCCATCAAAGTCCATTTCCGTGAGCCCCATCACGCTCTCACGGCGCAACTCCGGGTAGACCGCTCCCTGAGCAATCCCAAACATCGCCGCCGGGGAATCTCCTCTTGCGGCGAGACTGCGTGCTGCCCAGCGCCGGGTCAACTCGACCGCCGCGCGTGCAACCGGCTCCTCTGCGGTGGACGGCACACATTGATCAAGCACCATCATGATATCGCTGCCGATGGCCAACTGCGTCTGGATGCTCATCTCCGGGCTCAAGAGGATCGAGCGGCCGTCCGTGTAGCTCTGAAAAACTGCCCCGTCCTCAGAAAGCGATCGCGAATGCGGAAGGGAAAAGATTTGGAACCCACCGGAGTCTGTAAGCACGGATCGCTTCCAATTCATGAACCGGTGAATCCCCCCGAGCCGCTGAAAAACTTCGGTGCCCGGCCGCAGAAGCAGGTGATACGTATTTGCAAGCAGCACTTGAGAGCCCGCATCCGCCAGGGTTTCCGGCGTTTGCGCCTTTACCGTGGCCTGCGTCCCCACAGGCATGAACAGCGGCGTGAGGACTTCGTTGTGCAGCGTGCGAAACACGCCGGCCCTCGCTTCCGAGCTACTAGCCCGGGCATCGACTCGAAACGCAAGACGGCTGGACATTAGCGGATTGCCCGGAAGTGAAAAAACGTGCTCATAGAATATTTGGGGCTTCCTTTCTAGTCCAAGCGGTCCGTGAGGGAGAAGCAGTATTCCGCAAATCAGCTAAATGGAAAGAGGCCCGTGCTGCCTCCGGAGGCGCTGTCAACGAAGGCATTTCGGTATTCACGAGGGGTAAGGTTGGTTTGGTCCCGGAATCGGCGGTTGAAGTTAGTAAGGGTCGGATACCCCGACTCGACCGAAATGTCCAAGACTGTCCGGGAGGTATCGCGCAGCAATTGGCAGGCGTGAGAAATCCGCAGGTCGTTGAGGAAAACCGTTAGACTGCGTCCGGTGGCCCGTTGGAAATACCGACTGAATCCTGCCTCGGACATCGATGCGACTTTGGCCAGCTCCGCCAAGGTGACTTTTGCACGAAAATTCTTTGCCGCGTATTCAAACACCCGAGCGAGCCGGGCCTCTTTGTGTCGGTCTGGCACGGGACAAAAGGAGAGACTCGCAAGGCATTGGGCTTTGCGATCTCGGGCGAGCCAGTCGAGCGTTTCCAGCAGCAAGGACAACGCGACAACACCCTTCAATCGCGGGAGCTCGCGCAGCATTTCCGACGCGCGTTTCGCGCGATTCGGCGAGAAGTTCAGACCATGCACCGCGCGGTCAAGCATGCGGCGAATCGACAAAAACTCGGGACAGGACCAGATCCGGTCTCCGAGAAAATCAGACGTAAACTGCACGACGAGGGAATGGGCGCGAATCCTGAGTCTATCGTCATCATCGGTGTGCCAAAAATGCGGAAGATTGGGCCCAAGCAATACCACCTCGCCTTCGCAATACGGTTCGATGGAATCTCCCACGAACCGGCGCCCGCGACTCTCTAGGATACAGGTCAGCTCAATCTCGGGATGGAAATGCCAAGGTGCATCGAAGCGGGCAAGTCTACGCTCAGCAACACGAAACGAGGCAGCTGGATCTTTGGGGATTTTTTCAAACTGTGCACGCATAGCAGCTAAATACTATCACTCTGTGTCCACGAATAAGTAAAAAAAGTCATTAAAAGCCTAGAATTAGCAAAATCTGACGAAGCAATTTACGGCCCGATGTGCAATGAATCTTCTAGTGAGCAATTTTCCCTACAACTTTCCGCCTCTCGCTGGCCTGTCCACGTTTGCCTCCGCAACGCAACCGGGATTGGCGGTTGGGGGATGCGTGGCCCGTCTGAAACGCTTCCATTACAGCCTGTGGAGGCTGCACCAGATTGCGATTGCCCACATTGCCTCCGAGCCGGTTTACGAACTGAAGATGGCCATGAGTCTTCACGCTTATCTTGCGGCGGAGAACGATTCTGCGTTCCGTGTGCGCGTCGGCGAGATGCGGGAGCCGCCCCTCGGCCTGGAGAGAATCCCGCACCCGGCACTGGCAGTCTTTTTTGATGAGATCCTTGCGACGCCATCAGTCGAAGAGCGCCTTTGGGGTCTCTACGAAATTGCATGGCCTGCGTTGCGCGATGCGCTGCGCCGATATATCACCCAGACGCATGCGCTGGCCGACGCCCCGTCTGTGCGCCTTTGTCGCCACGCCCTTCTCGACATCGAGGACATCTGCGACTGGGGTGCCAAGGCAGTGGCGGGGATGGTGAGTCCCGCGAAGCGCCTTGAAGCAGCCCAATGGTTGTCGCTTCTGGATGTCTGCCTGGCATCCGCGGGCGGATTGGACGGCAGCGCTCCCTGCTCCGAGGGGACAATTACGCCGTACTACTCCTCCAAGCCGTTTGTTTTCGACGGCGAGCCCCGCCGTGATGAACGCTTTCCGGATCCGTACAATATGGGAGTGAATGCGGAAGCGTTTCTCTACGACGAAACGATCCCTGCCCCTCCCAAGGTGCTCATGATGTTCTACAAAAGGCTCCGGGAGATTGATGTGCCTGAAATGATGAGCAGTATTTTGGCAGAGACCGCCGGAAAACCGTGGGGGTATTACCGGGACATGACGCGTCAGCTTTGGGACGAGGCACGGCACGCCATGATGGGCGAGGTCGGTTTTGCAAGCCTCGGACTGGACTGGCCGTCACTCGTGATGGTGAATTCCACCTGGTCCCGCCAGCTCAACACCGAGCTAACTCCCAAGGAGCGCCATGCCGTTCTCTATTATATCGAGCAGGGATTGATGCCAAAGACGGGGAAACGCCACGAATGGGAGGTGAGCAAAGCGGCGGAGTGCCCGCTGGCAATTACCTTCCAAGACTTTGACTGGGCCGATGAGGTCCTGCACGCACGGATCGGTCGTGATTGGTATGTAGCGGACATGGGCAGCGCGGCCGAGGCTGTGGCATATGGCGACCGTTGCTGGGCGCGTGTGCTTTCCGGATGGGCGGGTTGGAAGGAAAGCGGACGGACGCAGCATCGCAACTGGTGGCCGGATCTTTACCGTGCGTGGTGTGACAAAACCGGACAAAACCCTGATCCTAACTTGCTGGCTTTTGACACCTCCTACGAAAACACCCGAGCCGACCTAAAGAAAATCCAAGTCTCTGAATAATCTAAGGGTGCCGGGGCGTCATCCCTTGTTCTAACTTCCGGAGGGTATGAAACTGCGCAGGAGTGCTACATGAAATTAGCATGTCCTTGGTGACAGGGTCGTGGAGCTGTGCGATTCTGAGGCATCAATCAACATTCTCAATTCAGTCTTTCCATGATCCCTTTAGAGCACGACGACCCAATCAATTCTCAAATCCTTTCCGTATCAGAGGATAAAATCACCGGGTTTGTTCGGGCTCCCTTTCAGCAGATTGCCAATCAGTCGGGGGTTTCGCTGCCTGTAGTATTGGAGCGGCTTCGCGCGATGTTAGAAGCTGGAACGGTGCGTCGGGTGCGGCAGACGTTGATCGCCACCAATCTGGCGGAGGGGGCTTTAGTCGCTTGGAAAGTGCCCGCGGACAAGCTGGACAGTGCGTTTGAGTTTATGTTCCGGGAGGATCCGTTTTCTGGTCATGTTGTCGTGCGCTCTACCGAGGCTAAAATTCCCGGTGAGGCGTATCGGCTATGGACTACGGTGAAGGTTCCGACTGGAGAATCTCTGACGACGCATTGTGACGCGCTCCAGCGACTGACTGGCGCCGACACCTATCGATTGATGCCAGCGGTCGGGATCTTTGCGCTGGGTGTAGGACATGTCCGTCGGAAGACGATCGAACTGGGTGATAAGTCGGATGGCCCCGCGCGGATGCTTAAGGTCGCGCAGGTTACCCTCACGGACCGCGAATGGGGAGTGCTCCTCGAACTGAAGCGTGAGTTCCTTTCGGAGGAAATCGCAGAGCCCGCATGGGATGGCCGAGCTCAAGCCGCAGGAGTCTCCCTCGATGAGTTTTTTGCGATCGCGGAATCCCTGAATGAGCGCAAAGTGATCGGGCGATTCTCCACCTTTCTGGAACACGTGAAGCCGTCGCAAAGCGGGGTGCGTGTCACCCGTTTCAATGGGTTATTTCATTGGGCCGTGCCTGCGGGACGGGAAGTCGAAGCAGGTTCTGAAATTGGCCGCCACGAGATCCTCACGCACTGCTACTGGCGCGAAGGAGGCCCGGAGTTTAATAACGTAAATATCATGGCTGTCGCACATGGCACGGATAAGAATCGGACGCTCGCGCACAAGGCAGCAATCGACCAGCATTTGCAGGCTATTGGGATGCCAGTCAGCTACACCAATGTCTTTTGGGGCGGCCGCAGTGAGATCAAGCCATCCGAGATCTCACCCGTAGTTTTCCGCGAATGGCATACAGCGCATGGGGGAGGACGCCGCACCCGGTAATTGCGACCTCTGGCTAGATCCCTCGCTCACTCTTCACGGCAGCAATAGACGCGTGGAATGTCTCGCGAGCAGCTTTCAATGCATCGGCGGCACCATCGATCGACCCACCCTTGGCACCATGTTCTATGCTGGCCATGATACCGCTAAATCCCTTGAGTCCAAAGTTGGCGGCGCTGCCCTTGGCTTGATGCGCCGCGCGGAACACTGCAACCGGATCGCCGGCGCTCAAGGCGGCTTCCAAGGTGTTTAGAATCGACGGTAAATCCAGTTCGAATTCGTGATAGATTTCCACGAAGTCCTCCGTGTATCCGTCGGCAATCATGTCCAACTGCTCCCAATCGATGTTCGGGGTGTTGTCGCTCATATCCGTGAGAAGAAACGTATCATGCCGACGGGTAAAGTGTTTAATCTGGGCTCTTCGCTCGCGCCTGCTGGAAATACTCTGCAACCGCATCGGAAGTTGCTTCCGGTTGCGATGCCGCGCTAGACCAATTTGTAGATACAATACTCACTTTGCCCGGCGTCGGCGAAATACGCCTCCGAGGGTGAATCTCGCCCATGCCCACCAGAGCCACCGCAAGAGCGATCCTGCGAGCCATAGCGCCCACAGCAACATCGACAGTCGATACCACCAAATCGAGATAGAGAAGTAGCCGGGCTGCGAGAGTGCTTTTGCACAGCGGTCCTGATACCATTGTAGAAAGTTGCTGCGCGAGCCATTCCCGAGGATGAACATCTCAGGATTCCCGAGCAGACCCGCGCCCACGACCCAGATGAGGATCAACAACAGCACGCCGGTTGCCAGCACTGCGAGCACCTGAATGATGTTGTGCAATAGCACAGGCATCCGTTCGAATGACGGTAGTCCCCGCCAAACAAAGAGGAAAAACCATCCTGCAACAAAAAGGGCGGCAGCCAATGGCACCTGCGTCAGCCCAACGGCCAGGAGCATCCATTGATACCGTTTGAGGGGAGAGCCGGGGATGGATCCGAGAATCCATCCCGCAGTTACCGCGACGGCGAGAACGATCCAAAACCGCACCGCGGGTCCACGCAGCGGACCCTGTGTCCACAATATCCATCGATCCGGACCCACGACCATCGCGGTCGTCACGTTTGCGCTCTCTGCGGGCAAGATTACGGGATCTGCCTGCACGTGAAATCCCGCGTCCGTGTTGGTTCTCCAATTCGCTGTCACATTCTGCGCTCCAGGCCTGAGCGGGAGGATGATCCGCCCGCCATCCAGACGGACAGGAATCGGTTTTCCATCATGGGCGAGCGATGTCACCTCTGCAGATTCGGGGAGCACGATGGAAAACTCCTCCCCGAGGCTACTGCGGATCGTGAGCGAAAGTTCGCTGGTGCGCTGCCGGCTCCCCACGGAGATCGTGTGTTGCGCGCGGTCGATGGTGAGGGTTGCTCCTTGCTCCGCTTCAGGACGGGTGATTTTCCATGTCACTGATTCTCCGGGCCACGGCGACCACGTGGGGACGAGGTTGGGACTGGCAGATTCAAAAATTGGAGCAATTCCGGAGAACGTGAGATTCCAGGTGGGTGCTGCCACGAGCGTCCAGCGTTCGACCCAGGGCGAATCCATTGCGGAGGTCAGGGTGATGGATTCCGCCGCAGGCAGCTCGCTGTTCCATGACACCGAGTCTTCATTGCCGCCGATTCGAATTTCGGCGAGGTTACCGTCCAAAACCAGGTTGGACGAAAGAATCCGCTCTCCGGGAACCAATGGGATGCGGAGTTCGATGGCGCGTCCGCGTGGCGATAACCGGCGCACCGTGGTGCGAACCTGCCAGACGAGCCCCAGCTCAAATGCCCGCTCGACCACGGCAACGGAGTCCAAATCCTGACGGTCGTAAGTTGCTTCGCCAGCATCTGTTTTTTGTTTTCTCGCGAGGAAAACCTGGGACTCCGGGACGCCATCCGCGTTAATCCCGGAGACGTTCCAGTCCAGCGCGTCCACAACGATCCGGCGCGGTTTGAGCGCAAAGCTCCATTCCCAGTCGGGAGCTTCGGAGATAATGCCTTCCATGACGACGGTGTGGACGCCCGCTGGAAGTGCCACCCATAGAAATCCATCGTGGCGGGTTGCAGCTGCAGCAGGGGTTCCATTCACCGTGATACTCACCGGCGACCAGGATGGCAGGCGGCCTGGCAGTGGCACGGCGCAATCCTCAGCGACGTGGATCTCTGACGTGACGGTGATACGATTGCCCGCAATTGCGAGCGTGGCAGATGGGATTTCGGCGGCGTTGGGAAATGCATCTGATGGCAGCACGAGGCGCTGCCGAAGGGTCTCGATAAGCGTGTTGTCAGGGATCTGCGCCAGGGCCTGCGGGGCGGACAGGAGAACAAATGCCGCGAGGAGCGTTGCTGCGACGGTGGATTTAGGTCGGGACAGAAACGTGGTCAGCCGCCGTGCATCAAGCAAGAGCCCTGCCAACAGGAGCAGGAGGACAATACGGAAAAACGTGATGACCCGCTCCACTCCCATCGGTATGAGAATGGGGTTCACGACTTGGTCCGCCTGCACAGGGCCATTCCAGCGCATGGTGATGGCACGCCATCCCCATTCCGGAACTCCTGGGCCTGTCTGGATGCGGGCACCGGCGGCGTAGGCGAGGTTGCTTTTTGCTGACGAGTTGTCCGCGACGGAGCCTCGGGAATAAACGTCTGCGCCCGCCTTGGCGCTTCTTGATGGCGGTGCGGCATCCGCGGAGGCTGTGACCGCCAGCGCTTCGAAGTGCATAGCATCAACCGACGACTCATTTACGCTCATTGGACGAATGATGTCGGCGTTTCGATTTGATTCCAATTGGGGATATATGAGCTGTTGGACTTGCTGGCTGAGGAACGGGATCAATGCGAACGCGAGCGCGAGCACGGTGAGCCATTTCCACGTGAGAACTAGATTTCGTCCGACGCCTGCCGGGATCACGCGCAGCAGGGCTAGTGGGACTAGCAGTGCGAGCCAGAGGAAATGCGGGGCATTGGGTTCGTGGTATGACACCGCGAAGGCAAGGAAGGCCAGAACGCCAGGCACAGCGCCCCAAATACGAAATACAGCAACCGAGAAGACCAGTAATAAAAACAAATCCAGCAAAGACCACGATGAGATCCATTCCCCATCCACCTCGTCAGGTCCAAAAGCGGCAAACAACCGCCACCCGGGAGGCAACATGAGCGTCGCACTGAGGCCGCCTGTATCTGTTTGCCATCCCGTGGCTGAAAATTCCGAAACGCCATCCACGCGGCCGGTGGCGATCATGCTAAGATCTCGCGTGCGAATTTCCACGCCGGGTGTGCCTGTCTCGGGATTGCGTGTGATCAACTGGCCTTCACCATTGACTTGGATCGACCCCGGGAGCAGGCCTGGGGCAGCATCCAGCCGCCAGATTTCCTGGCTGCCACCGGTGATTTGATCCTGCACGGTGATCCCGCCGCCATCTTCGTCCAACCAGAGTTGCCGGGAAATGGTAAGCTCGGCGGGTTGCTGAAGCCCCGTGCCGCGCTGCCGCTCGGCGAGTCCAAACGGCGTCTGCGTCTCCCAGCGATAAACGGGAAGATCGCGCCACTTTTGCGGGAACGTTGTCTGTGATACATCCACCGCGGGAATACCTGTCACTTCCACCAGACGCAACTCGGGGCGTGCACGGAATCCGATCAACTCATCGGACACCGCAGGTTTAATCCCACCCGCATAGGCGACTTCCGCTGGGCTGTCCAATCGAAAGGCATCGACCTGCACGACCCAGCGGCCGGGGCGGACTTGGGCTTTCATCTCCCCGTTTTGATCAACAAATACGGGGATTGGTGCGTTGACTGAGGATAGTTTCCATCCGGCTGGGAGCACAGCGCCGATAGCCTCCTCGCGGTTTTTTCCGCTCACCGTGAGCTCGATTTCAGAGCGAAGCCACATCGGGATTCCGTCCTCAATCACACGATAGACCTGCACGCTGACAAAGTCGCGTTCCGCCTCGTCGCTCACACGGTCGCGACGCAACCATAGCTGGCCCGCTGCGTCCCACGCTGGAAATGGCACCGTACTGCCGTCGACCGTCAAGGCGAGCAGTCCGATACCCGGAGGGACATGCAGTTGCTGCGGCATGGTGGCCCACTGGAATCTGCCGCGGACTTCCCAGATTCCAGGTGTGAGTCGGATGGATGGGCGTCCATCCTGCGGAGTGACAGGTGCGGGTTGGCCGTTGAGTGTGACGTCCTGTGGCCAGTGGTCGTTTCCGCCGGGCAGTGCCGTGCGGACGTCGTGAAATACGCGCAACGTGACAGAAAATTCCGCGCCGGTTGCCGTGGCATTGAGGACCATCCGGGATGGCCAAACCGCAATCTTTTGCCCGGCATCATTGAAGAGTGGCGGCGATGGGTTTTCATCCCAAAGTGCCCATGACTGCCAGTCGGCGAGCACCGCCGGCAGTTGCCGATCCGGGATGTCTGTGGGAGCGGGAGGGGGTTGCGGGGTGTCAGCTGCCTGAAGGGATGAGGCAGCAAGGACACCAAGGACAGCAGCACGAAGCCAACGGGAATTCCACATAATTTTAGAAGCTGTCTCAAAGACGCTAGTTCTGATCGAGTTCGAAAGCGATATTGATTGTGTATGATTCCCCCTTCGAGATGCCGCTGGGAAGTTGAGCAATGCGTTTGACGCGTTTTGCGGCAGCGAGCACAGATTCATCCATCACGACATTACCGCTGGAGTTGACGACTTCGGCTGATGATATGCTGCCATCTTTTTCGATCGTGATCCGAAGCGTTGTGGCAAATTGCCGGTTTGCTTCCATCACCGATGTCGGCTGATCCCATTGCCGGAAAAACGAATCGTGGATCATCTCATGATACCACCCGAAATCACTGGTGCCACCTCCGCCAGACTGCGTGTCCGCTCCCGCCCCCTGGGTTGCCGAACCTTCAGTGGCTTTTGCCGGAGTGCTGGCAGGTTTTGCTGCCGCCGGAGATGCCTTGGGTGATGCGCTCGGAGATGCTTTCGGAGTGGCCTTTGGAGTGGCAGAAGGGCTGGGCTTTGGCGACGGTTTCGGTGACGGCTTGGGTGTCGCCGTGGGCGAAGGCTTGGGTGTCG
>JBDNGG010000061.1:0-2091 GCA_041689405.1 Terrimicrobiaceae bacterium
AGCGAGACAAAATACTCTGCTGAGTGGAGCACCCCCAGGGGGGAGATGAGGAAGGCGAGCAGGACGGCCAAAGACCGGCAACGGAACATACTTTTGTTCTCCATCGTTCCAATATGGCGTCCCATGATGTTGCTCACAAACCAGATTCTCGCGGCTAAATTCATCCGCAAGATACCGCCCGCTTCAGGGCGACGCGGAGAGCTTCCTCCCGCGTTTCCGCAGCTCAGGTTAAAATGTTTCATGTAAAATGGGCTAATTAATCTGTGGCTAAATTTTGCCAAGGCTCTTGAGATGCGCTTCAATTTCAGACGAAGAAAGGTTTGCCAGAGAAATGTCTTTGCCCGGCACCCCCCACGGTGCGTCTAACTCGGAAAAATTTAATCCGCTCTGAAAGGCCTGCTCGCTGAGACGGTTGATTTCTCTCACATCAAAGATATTCCCATCAGAACTTTTCACTTCCTGGTAGTGCTCACAATCGATGGGGTGAATACGTCCGCTGGAAAGAAGCATGGCATTAGTCGTGGCCACATAAGGCCGGGTCTCATTCAGGCCCACCAAAGGAGGTTTTCCGGTATGGACGCATTCAACAAACTGCCGAAAGGCGTTCACCACGGGTTCTTCTTCGGAAACAATTATCTCCGGGGTAAAGCTGGCGCTCAACGCCAGATCAGGCCCCTGCAAGCGCGCCCATCCACCGGAACCGCGAACTTCCAACACCCCCTCGTTTTTGATGGCGCAGGCGTGGGAGAGGGTGATTCCGAACTCGGCACCCGAAGGAAAAGCTCCCTTGGCAGAGCAAATATCGTACGTTTCCATCGAGCGAGCCTGGTAAAGCTCGCTCGACAACTTGTCGGGAACGCAAACGCCACCACGGGCAAAAGCCTCGATCGTTAAAAGATCGTGAATCCGGTGAGACAATGCGTTGGTCGCGGGCCCATCCATCACGGCATCCTCACGCAGCCATAGTCGTCCAGCCCAATTTGACCGCTGATAATACTTGTCCGCGCGAGGCCAACATGCCGTGAGCCGGTAGCATTCTATTTCCCCAAGTCTGCCATCTTCAATCCATTGGCGCAGTGCCTGCATTTGTTTACTGTAGGAAAAGGAAAATCCCACCTGGATTCGCGGATGACCGCATTCCAACGCGATCAATTCATCGATCTGCCCCAGTAGCGGAACCGGAGGTTTTTCCAGGTAAATCGAAGCTCCCGTGGGCAGGACTTTGCGGGCGTACTCCGCATGCAGATGAATCGGTGCCGCGATGAACACGCAGTCGGGAGCGATCTGCAAAGTCAAAAACTCCTCCCAGGATCGATGCCAGCGCACATGTTGTTCCTGCAAAGAAGTGAAGATCTCTGGAAGGTTTTCCGGCCCGGGATCAATGACATCCGTCAATTGCAGCAGACCCTGCTCCTCCAATTGACGAATGAGCCGCCGGTGGCTTCGACCATATCCTCCCACACCGATCAGAACGGCAGAGAGCCGCCGTCGGGGGCGCTTCCTAGAGGTTCCTGCTTTTGATTCATCTGGCGAAAATCGATTTCCACTCATTGTTTCCTTTCTGATCACCACTTGTAAAAAGTTTCCATTCGGGTTCGCTCTCACCATTGATCAGATCGAAAGGGCAGCGCAGGGAGTTCGTGCCGATTGAAGAGGATCGCGTTTTCCGGATTATTGGACCACGCATAGCGCACAGCTATTGGATTCGGAACCTCGGAGGCGGACACGACCACTTCATCTCCCTCAATTTTGGCCTCCGCCCAGTGAAACGTTTTGTCGTCACCCGCAACCGCAAATCCGTGAATGGGACCGGCTTGTCGGGCGGAGAGACCCTCTGCTTGATCAAAGGAAATACGGATCTGGTTTCCCTCAATTTGCAGGGTCCGAAATTCGGGTCCCTGGTGGGGAATATCCTTCCCATAGGCGACACCCAGCGCGGTCAAAGCCAGACGATCAGCAAAATCCTGCTTATTCGGCGGATGCAGGTCGTCTGCGACGCCAATATCGATGGTCACTGCCAGGCCGCAGTGGGGAACCTCTCTAGCTACCGCCGCCTGCGCTTCCCGAAAAAAGGCCCATGGTGCGGGATCG
>JBDNGG010000062.1:0-3447 GCA_041689405.1 Terrimicrobiaceae bacterium
CCGCTACAAGGGAAGAAAAACGGGAACCATCGGCGACGTGAGCTGCTTTTCGTTGATGTCCGGCAAATCCCTCGTTACCGGAGAGGGCGGCATGCTGGCCACCAACGATCAAATCATCTACGAACGCGCGGTGGTATTCGGTCACTATGAACGTTTCGACAGCCGGATTACGAATCCGTAATTGGTGCGCTTCCGTGGTCTTCCCATCGGAGGATGCAAAAATCGCATGCACCAGATGAGCGCGGCCGTGGGCCGGGCGCGGTTGAGCCACTACGATGCCCGGACAACCGAAGTTCGCCGCGCCATGAACCACTTCTGGAACCTGCTGGAAGGTGTACCCGGACTGCGGCCCCACCGGGTGCACGAGAGGTCCGGTTCAACCATGGGAGGATGGTATGCCGCACACGGATTGTACCGGAAGGAAGAGTTGGGCGGCCTCTCGGTGACACGTTTTTGCGAGGCTGTCCGCGCCGAGGGCGTCCCGTAGTGCTCTCCCGGCTGCAATCTCCCCCTTCACCGGCACCCGCTTCTCAATGAATTCGACATCTTCCACGAAGGACAGCCGACCCGCATCGCAAGGGCACGGCGCGACGTCCGTCAACAACCCGGCTCCCTCCCGGTGGCGGAATCCATCGGAGCCCAAACGTATTTTGTGCCCTGGTTCAAATACTTCCGTCCTGATGCCATCGCCGAATATGCCGAAGCTTTCCGCAAAGTGGCTGCCCGGGCCGGAGACGTGCTCGATTCCGACAAGGGGAACCCGTCCAGCCTGAGGGATTGGCATTTCTTTTTCGCCCGCTAAAAAACGGAAACCCCGCCCTTCCTTGCCGATGCCCTTGGACTCCTCAGGCCAGGGGCATTACGGGCCGCTGGGTTGAGGGAACGTCCGGATCCACCAATCTCTGGGCACTTCAATATGAAGAATGACGGGATACGATTTGGGTTTCATGGATGGTGAGAAGAAGACGAAAAAACCGTGGTCAACCAGCTCATGATTGCATTCTGCGCTGCGGCACCAAAATGATGTGGTCCGGTGATGAATGTGCTTTCGTAAAGATCCGGGTTGCAAGAATAAGTTTCCCGGAGCATGCGATCAGCCGCTTGCACGCCTTCGGTTTGAAACAACTCGTCCTCCGCATAGGAAAGAACGAAGAGATGCGAGGATTTCTCACGAAGCAGGGTCGCGGGCCAGTCCTTGAGCCATCCCGTTCGACTCGCAAAAAGCATCCACGTGTGTTGGGAAAAATTTCCGATGCTCATTCCTGCATCGGTCGACAGCATTCCCGCAACCGCAAAGCCGCGGACACCGGACTCGGGGGTTTTTAGCATGGCTGCGCGGATTCCGCCTCCGGAGTGGCCGGCGACCGCCAGTGGTTTCTGGCCTCCTAGACTTTTCAGAACCCGCAGTGCGAGCGTATCCTCAAAGTAAACGACACTCGCAAGGTCGAGCCCCAGCGTCATGAGCACCTTCTGCGTTGTGGTTTCTGCAAAGTGAGCCTGCGCATTATAGACCGCAATAGCGTCGCCGCCTTGTCCATTGGCATCGGCCAAGAGACTGCCCATGCGGCGGTCCCAATCGCTGATATCCGACCCTGCTAGTCTCCGGCTACCCCACAAAAACGTGTCGTGAACCAGAACGAGATAACCTGCTTGCGCAAGACGATCAGCAAAGGTCAATCCATCGTAGGTATCCGCAATGAATCTTTGTAGTTCCGGTTCCGTGCTGCCGGGACAGGCGACGAGCTTTTCTTTACCCCACCATTTGACCCCGGCATGATCGTGCAGCATCAGGACGGCAGCCAACGGATCCCGGGTCGCAGGCCCTACCAGCACGGCCCCCGTGTCGGGACCATATCCACAGCTCCATCGGAGGAACTGCCCGCGAATCTCTCCGTTTTCCCATGACTCGCCGAAAGTAACCTCCGGCGTGCCGGGCTCGAAACGCGCGAGTAATGCACAAAAGGGCTCGGATTGCTGCGGGAGGAGCTCCTGTGGCAACCGGCGCAGCCCCTCAAGCAGGCTTTCCTGCGGGCCATGGATACCGCACGGGAACACGCTCACTCCTTGAACATACCCAAACTGTTCCACGTCGGATTTTTCACCAACGCGACATGCCCGTCGCAGTAAGCGATGTGCATTCCTCCATTGTGCCTTTCCACAGGCGGGGGGGTTTCATTGATTGAGGTTGTCATGATGTTGTCCCACGTCCACCCGGGCCAAAGGGCAGCGTGTCCTGCGTTGTTGCTCTCTACTATCATTGCCACCTTTGAAAGTCCGGGGACACTCTGGAGTCTTACCGGCATATCTACTTCGTTCAATGACGCCGCATATAGCCCGACCGGCGAGTAGTCCACATAGTCCCAGCCAAGGTATGTTGTTGCACGGCCAAATTGCTTAAATGCCGCTCCTTTTGGACACCGGAACACGGCATTGGCAGTTATCAGATCTCCTGTGGCGAAATCCGCGTTCACATAAGGAGCCAGTTCGTGCATCCAGCGCTTGCTGAGCGCGGGATTTGAATTCCACGCCGTGTGCGGGAGAACTCCGCCGTGATCCTGTGCATACTGCAGTGAGGAGGTAGCCAACTGTCGGAGATTCCCCAAACAAACCGCACGCGCAGCAGCCTCTTGGCTAGATCGAATGCCGGGCACAATAAGCGCCACTAACACAAAGACGATCGCAACTACGATAAGCAGCTCAATCAGCGAGAGAGCCCGGGATCTCCGGCAGGTTCTGATCGCATTCATGGTGACACCAGTCCGACCTGAATTTCCCCAATCAAATAAGTCGCATCGAGAGATTGTCCTGAGCTATCAGCAGGAGCAGGAACTAAGAGGCGGATATCGTGGAAAGTGCTCACTCCGGTATCAGCATTCACTTCCAATGAGGGGATCCCAAAGAAGATCTGAAGTTCATCAAGCCGGAACTCCTCCTCGCCTGCGTCCGGATTGCTCACCGTCATGCTCCATGTGCGTCCGTCCGGGGAGATTTTCACTCCAATCCACCGCCAATCGTCTTCTGGGAGCTTGTAAACGGCTTCCAAGGGAAGTCCAAACTCATCGCTCGGAGCAATTAAGCCGCCCTCCGAAAAAGTCAAACGAATGGATGCCCGCCCGGCATCAAAAACCACTTCGAAGTCGAAGGGACGTTGGACAGTTCCGCTTCCGTTTCTGGAAACGAGAAACTCCACCTGCCCGCCCGGCTTTGCAGAAGCCTTGGATATCAGACCATTAAAGACCTCCAGTTGGTCATCCCTCTCGTCTGCCAGGACAGCAATCACCTTCTCGTCACCCGCGAGTGCATTTGGATTCGCCGTCACCTGCAGTAGAAGGGGGTTGTCCTCCTCGTTGATTAGTCGCCATTCCGAACCGGGTTGGACCAAACTCAAATTTGGCTGAAGCCTGTCCAGTTTCTCATTGAATAAAAGATCGATTGATTGCGCAAATA
>JBDNGG010000063.1:0-45381 GCA_041689405.1 Terrimicrobiaceae bacterium
AGTGGCAGCGCGTACGGGAATCGAACCCGTGTCCCGGCCTTGAGAGGGCCGTGTCCTAACCCCTAGACGAACGCGCCAATCTCCGGATATTGAGACTTCCAGAGTCCCGGTGCAAGTGCGGATATGATTCCCGTGCAAATATTCCAATCCATTTCCGGATCTCGTCAACCTACGAATCAAAAGCGTCAGTGAAGCTGCACGCACGCTGCGGCGCATTGCCCGTTCCATCCTAAAACCGGCACAGCTATTGAAGATAGCGATAGCGATTGGACCATTCGCGTTGCCATAATTATCTGAGACAAGGTGGAGGTACCAAATGCCTCACCAAGAGAAAACTTGGGATGGGTTTGAGGAATATCTCCGAAAACTTCAGCAATTGCTCTGGTTTCAGGTGTGTCGAATTTCCCTCCTGATGTAGAGCCAACTACAGAATGGACATCGGATATTTCCGTGAGCGCTTGCAGCGACCTGACAATGGCAGATTTTGCTTCACCCGAATTCGAATAGCTGCTGCCTGCATCGCAAGTCACCCTACAATCCCCTTCCCGTTCAAGCACCACGGCAGCGGCACCATCGGCAAACACCGGGCGGACGAAACCTCCAATTCCCCACACCGCATAGGCCTCAGCAAGAATCCAATCCGTTTCCTCCGCTGCCACGACCAGGCACGAATCACAGCCCCCGGAATTCAGCAAGTCTTCAGCCATGGCCAGGGCTTGGATTGATACCGTGGCATCGCCGACCATCGTGGATGTCGTTCCGGTGATTCCTAGATGTGCTGCGATGTGGCTTGCGGGAGCGTTATAAACCGTTTCGGGGAATAGCAGCGGGCTTCCGGCGTGAGTCCCACGGTTTGCCAGCTCCGCAAAAAATTTACGTGTATAGACCACTCCACCATTAGACGCGGCGAACAGCACCGCCCAGCGGCGATTCGGATCGGCTGGGTCGAGCCCCGAGTCGGCAATTGCCGCCAACGCAGCAGTCATGGCCAGGTGAGAAATGCGACTTGATCTTCGGAGGCGCGGAAACCGGGCAACGTGGGCGATGTCTGCCTCGGGCACGCGCAGGTATTGCAGCGTCCGACCCGAGTCTGGATAGGTCAGGGTGACGGGATCCGCACACTCTCCGCGAAGTATCGCCTGGCATACCGCATCGACGCTGGCTCCCATTGGAGTCACCCAGCCGCAGCCCCGGATGGCGACGCTCATGAGGGCCCGGCCTCCAAAATAATTGAGGCATTTGCTCCGCCAAATCCCAGCGAGTTGGACATCACTCGTTTGGGTGAGGCCGGGAGCGCCTGGCCCGCTATGACATCAAGTGAGGTGTCGGGATCGCCTTGCCGGAAATGGAGATTTGCGGGTAAGAACTGATTCTGCATTGCAATCACACACACTGCGGCTTCGATTGCACCCGCAGCTCCAAGCGAGTGGCCCATCTGGCCTTTGGTGCTACTGACTTTTGCCGACGGGCAAACATCCGCGATTGCCCTCGCTTCGCAGGCGTCGTTGAAGGGCGTAGCCGTGCCATGAGCGTTGATGTAGTCAATCGTATCCGCAGCAATCCCCGCGTCAGCGATGGCGCGCTGCATGGCTAGGCGCGGACCGCTCCCATCTGGATTTGGTTGCGTGAGGTGATGATTATCGGTGGAAGAGCCGTATCCCGTCACTTCAGCCAGAACGGGTCGTCCGGCCGCCACAGCATCATCCATCGTCTCCAAGAAGAAAATCGCAGCGCCCTCCCCGAGGACCAGCCCTGAGCGTTCTGAATCAAAAGGGCGGCACAACTCCGGGGTGTAGGCGCGCAAGGCGTCAAATCCCGCAAACACAAGCTGGCAAAGGACATCGTATCCTCCGCAGACGACACGGCGGTTTTTGCCTGTCCGAACGAGCGAAAATGCATGCCCTAATGCATTCGTGCCAGAGGCACACGCATTCGAAAGAATCCGGCACGGGGCATTCCAGCCGAGTGATTGCATCGCATCGATCACCGGCGCTTGAGGCACGTAGGCCCGGACCCAGCGCGCCGCACGGCGGGATGGCAAGCCAGATACCGCCGACCGAAAAAATCGCTCGCCTAGCAGCATTCCACCACTCGTTGTTCCAATCACAGCGATTTCCGGCTCAAACTCAGGGCGCGCCGTATGCGCCTCCTCCATTGCGTGCAAAAGAAATCGCGCGGCTCGATTTATTTCTTCGGGAGCATCAGCGTCCCGACAATGACTGGTCAACCAGGCATCAGGAATTTGCCCGGCCGTTTTCCCCTGACACGCCGATACGTCGAAAGCATCTACCGGCGTGATGCAGTCGCTTGCGCTCCGCAGCGAAACCTCAGTCGAGGACACCCCAATCCCCAGCGGCGAGAGGCACCCCATGGCTGTGATCACAACCCGATGAGGCGGGGAGGCGGTGGCGTCCATTAGAGAATCATGATTCGATGCCATGCAATTGCTGGTGCCTAGCGGCGAACAATTGCCTCGATTTCGCCATTCGGCTCATCTTGGGGGAGGTAGGTAATATTCTGATTCGAAATTCCAAAAGCATCGAGGTTTGCGACAAAGTAGTGCTTGTTTGGAAGGCGAAGTTCGACTTCTGAGACCTCCGGTGCTGCGACCAGCGCAGCTTCTCCCATCTCAAACAACATCCGCTGCTCCGAGGGGCTGAAATTTTCAACAAACACCTTGAGAATCGCATCCGTCACGTTGTGCCGCACATTTAAAAAATCCGCATTTTCGCTCGATGTCTTCCAAGTCGCATGAATCACCGCGGAGAAAATCCGGTCCGTCGCGTCTTGCAGCGTGGTGAATTCCGTGTGGTCAAATCCACAAAATGCCGAATTGGTAGAGTTCATTACATGCAATCCCCCCACCCCCGATTGGATATCTGCTCCGACACGCGACACAGCCATCCGCGTGAATGGCTCGCCATTGCCGGAGGCGACAAAGGAATGCGGGCCCGGCTTTCCAGCAACGTTCATACGATCCCAAACTTTTTCCCGAATTTCGATGTGAACGCGATCTACATGGTTGTGCGCACTCAAAAAATGGCGACCGAGCACTTGCCCAAAATCCTCGATACAGTGTCCGAGGTGTGTGTGTGCGAGTGCAATGATCGTATTTTTTACGATGTCGGTAGCGACGATTTCCGTATTGTCATCGCTGAGATAGGATTTATCAAAAGTCCCCTCCAGAAGCACATCGACCGAGACTTCGGTCAGCGAATGCCGATCCTCTTCGACATGCTTTCGTAATACCCGCACGTGCTGCTTTCCATACCGATTTGATCCTAGATGTGCCATATGCCGCGACATTAAACAGATCTCCCGGCTTTGTCATCCAACGACCGAACGTCGGTGGATAAAAATTCCTCGTGCGTCTTGCGCCGCCGGGCACGAACTACGCCAAGCGCATGTAGGGCAGTTTCGCAGCCGTATCGCGCACCTCAGGGATTCCCTCCAGCAGGTCAGCAATCGCGTCCCAACGCCCCTTAAGCAACGCATCCTTGGCATATCCCGGTAGCGAAGCGGAAAAATCCACGTCTGCCGCGGATACTCGGTCTCCCGCAACATCGACGGTGAGTGTGACCGTAGGGTCAGCTTCAATGAGAGCAGCGAGCGAAAGGATGTCTGCCTTGGAGAGCACCATGCATGGCATCCCGAGCGTTGTGGAGTTTCCGAAGAAAATCTCAGCAAAACTTTCAGCCAGCACGGCTCGAAAACCATAACGATACAGCGCCTGCGGTGCGTGCTCGCGGGAACTGCCGCAACCGAAGTTCGACCCTGAGAGCAGGATACTCGCTCCATCGAATCGGGCATCGTTCAACGCATGGGCTTTCAACTCGCCGGTCGCGGGGTCAATCCGCTCGTCAATAAATGCGAACTCGCCGAGCCCATCAAATGTGATGCATTTCATAAACCGGGCCGGGATAATCCGATCCGTATCCACATCATCACCTATTACATATACGCCAGTTCCGGAGACCTGACTAATTTCTGCCAATGCCATAAACTTCTATTTTTGGATTATTTAGGTAGTTTCCCCAAAGCAAAAAACCTCGCTACCTGTAAAAACTTTCTGGCTGGTTCCAGTGGATGCCGGACGTCATCGCCTCAAAAGACGGGATCAGTTCGAATCGGACTTTCGTGCTTCGACGACTGATCACCGCCGCGCCGTGATTCCACGGCAACCCGGCGGCAGCGGTGGATACTACAAAGTTCCCCGGTGGGGGTGGCGACTATTCTTTGTCCTCACCCTCGCAGATTTCGTCTGCTTTGCGGGAGAGGCGATTCGATAGGATGAAAAAGCTGGGGACCCAAAGGCCGATAAAAATCCCGAACCGTTCGCCGTAAGCGCGGTTCTCGCGGGATGCGGTGAACCAGGTTACCACTGAAGCAATGATTGAAACGAACCCGAGGTATAGGCAGATGTCAGAAACCATTTTGAGGTTCTCACGGTTGTAAGCGCTGCACACGGGTTTTAGATATTCTTTGATTTCCGTTGTTTCCATAGAATTGAATTGTATCTCGATCTGCGGGCCTCTGCAATGGGATTGTTGCTCGACATTTTTGCCGCCGGAAGCGAAACGTATCGCCGCGATGAAAAAAATTCTTTTAATCCTAGTTTTTGTTGTGGCGCTCATTAGCGCCTTGATCTGGTATGTACTGAGCCGCTACGGCGTGACGGATAGTGCCGAGATTGTCCCGGCTGATGCAGTGGCGTTTGTGGCATTTCCGGATCTGGTGCAATCTGGCATTCGCTGGAACCAAACGGCGCTGGCAAAGATAGGCGCAGAGCCAACGATACGGGCTTTTTTGGAGCGCCCGCTGGGATTGGTTGGCCAAGGCGGAATGGATGAGGCTATTGGGATTCTCTCCCGGTTGAAACCAGGGCGGATATTTGCGGCCCTCTATTCGCTGAACGAATCGGGCGGTGCGGCGCTTCTTGGATTTCAATATTTTGGCAGCAAAAAAGATTACGAAGAAGCGATCGAGCGGTTCCACCGCGAAGTGATGAAAGTCGCTCCTGGTGCGGTGCGCACCGAAATCGAGAATGCGGGCTCGACTATCATCCAGATCCAGTCCGGCGAGCATTCGCTTTTCACCGGATCGCACACCAGTTGGGGATTTGTGTCGAACGACCTCGCAACGCTCAAAGACGCGCTGGATCGGGTGTCTGGGCGCAGCGTAACGCCATCGCTTGCCGACGCCGAGAACTTCCGCACGGTGCGGGGCGAGTTGTCACGGACGGCAGAGATGGTCTGGTTCCTTGAGACGACGCCGTTTCTCGATTTGTTGCTAACGGAGGGACAGGCGCAGGGCGCTGCGGTGAATCCAGCACAACTTGAGCAACTCCGTCAGATCTCGGCAGTGGGCGGTTCTCTGGCATTTTCCGGGGCCGATCAAGTCGAGCGGATTTTCATGTTGTGGAAAGATATCCCCGAATTACCGGCAATCGACCGAAGCGGACTGGAGTTCACCTCGGCGGACAATATCTTCTTCTTTGAAGGGACGCAGGATTGGAGGACGCTTTCCTCGGCTGCCAACATCGCATCCCTCCCGCCGGAGATATTTGGGTTTCTGACTGAGAACGGAGTCGACCTGAAAAAACTTCCGGAGATTTTCGGTACCGAAAGTGTGGCCGTGGCCAATTGGCCTCCGGACGCAATGTTCCCAACTGCGCTTCTCGCCGTATCGATCAAGGATCGTCCAGCCATCGAGGCAATGACACGGGGCGTGGTGGAGAAATTTGCACCGTCGGTAACGATCAGCGAGCGCCATGGGGCGACGGTGTTTGATTTCCCTATTCCAGGGATTCCACTCATCGATCCGGCGGTGGCAGTGAGCGACGGTCATCTGGTGGTAGCCCTCACGAGTGGCGCATTAACAGGCGCCATGAACCGCGCACCCGGACAGGAAACACTGGCAAACTCGACGGCGTTCCAATCCGTTTCTGCCCAGTGGGAAAAAAAATCGCAGAGTTTTATGTTCATCGACACGCAGACGATTTTTGAGCGGATCTACAACACCGCTCGGCCAATGATCATCTTTGGAGCGGCGATGTCTCCTGACGTAGCAAAAGCGGTCGATATCCAGAACCTTCCTGAGACAGAGACGATCTCGAAACATCTCGGGCCGATAGTCATGACTCAGCACGCCACACCAAATGGCTGGCTCATCGAAAGCAGCGGTCCTATCACGCTCTATCAGACGATCCTGGCAGGTGCTCTCGGCGTGGGCGTAAGTGCAGCGGCGAATACATGGATACAGCAACGGTGAGGCCGGGAGTCAGGTCTGAATACCGAGTATGCTCAACTTTTAGGAAGAAAAAAAGCCTCGCTGTTTGGGGCTGATTGGCATTTCCAACCGCTCCATCACAGCAAGCATATCCTCCCATACTTTACGCTTCTCCGAGATCGCTTGATTTTTGACAAGGTAGTTCGGGTGGTAGGTCGGCATGACCGGGATGCCACGGTAATCCAGCCATTGGCCGCGCAATCCACCAATGGGGCGATGATCATCAAGCAATCCCAGGATTGCGGTGCCACCGAGCGCGACGATGACACGAGGACGGACGAGGTGGATTTGTTCAGTGAGCCATGGGAGGCAAGTTGCCATTTCATCGGCACGAGGTTTGCGATTTCCCGTGGTGCCCGGCGGCATGTCTGGACGACACTTCAGGACATTGGTGATGAACACATCGTCTCGCGCCAAAGTCATTGCAGACAAAATCTTCGTTAGGAGTTGTCCGGATTTACCGACGAATGGCTCGCCCGCAGCATCCTCATCTGCGCCGGGCGCCTCACCAACAAACAAAAGTTCCGCGTCCCGGCGACCTACGCCGAAGACAACCTGAGTGCGGGAGACAACGAGGTGCGAGCACTTGGTGCAAGTGGTGGCGGCCTGCTCGAGAGATTCCCATGTCCATGTCACCGCCGGGTCATTTTCCGGCGTGACCGGGATATACTCGTTCGGCGCAATGAGTCGTCTGGACACGCTGCGCGAGTCGCGCGCAGCCGCAGCCACGCGATCCAGCGCAGCGGCGGAGGCAACCGGTATCGGGCTTAATTGCCCGTTCATGCGGCGCAACATCGGAAGCACCCGCTCTACAGCATCGGAAATCGTGTCCATCTTCGGGAGTATGTGGACTGTGCCGTCACGGGGCGAGCGGGAAATCGGCAGGCACTGGAGCGGTTATCGTCTGGCGAATTCCGGTGACTGGATGATCAAATGCAATCTGCCATGCGTGCAAAAGATGACGCTCGAAATTCCCGCGTTTTCCGTAAACCGAATCGCCGGCGATGGGACAACCCAGATGCTTTAGGTGGACGCGAATTTGATGGGTCCGGCCCGTCTTGGGTTTGCATTCAAGCAAATGAAGCCCGCTGTCGGCTTTCAGAACCTTATACGTCGTCTCCGCAGAGCGCGCTTCGGGACGCTCGGAGACGGTCATTTTCTGTCTATTGACACGATGCCTGGCAATTCCAGCGGTGATTGTGCCCGTGGCCCGCGGGGGCTTGATATCTACGATGGCAAGGTAGGTTTTCTCGATGGTGCGTCCGGCAAATTGCTCGGCCAATCGTTGATGGGCGGTGTCACTTTTTGCAACCACGAGGCATCCGCTAGTCTCGCGATCCAGGCGATGCACGATGCCAGGCCGCTCGATGCCACCGATCACGGACAGGCTCCCGGTGTGGTGCAAAAGGGCATTCACGACCGTACCAGACGGCACCCCGGCTCCCGGATGGACGACCATACCCGGGGGTTTATTAATAACGAGCATGACTTCATCCTCAAACAGGATGTCGAGGGCTATATCCTCGGAAACCATTCCCTCGACCGGTCGAGAAGCAGGAAGGTGGATGGTGACCTTGTCGCCGGAGTGAAGGGATTCGGAGGGTCGGGCAGTGGCGGCATTGAGCAGGATGCACCCCTCCCGTATAAGTGTCTGAATACGACTGCGGGTGAGGTCGGCTACACGGTCGGCAAGGAAGCGATCCAGTCGTTCGCCTGCTTGCTCGGGGGCAACGGTGAGCGATGATTCTTCTTGGGATTCAATATTAGCAGTGGATTGCATTTTAGTGCTTTGCTGACGGGTTGAGTTTGGCAATGGTGGAGGTGATGAGCGAGTTCCCATCCCAAGTCATCGAGACGTGCCATGCGTGCGGTCAGATGCTTGATGTATCAGACCTTGCGCCATTCAGCGAGATCGATTGTCCGAACTGTGGTGCCAGCCAGCAGGTGCGGAAGACGTTTCACCACTTCGAACTCGCAGAGTTGCTTGGTGAGGGCGGTATGGGATCGGTATTTCGTGCGACAGACTTAAATTTACAACGCCAAGTCGCATTAAAGATCCTAAAAAAAAGCGCGGGTGCGCAAGAAGTGGATTACAAGAAATTGGCCGAAGAGGCACGCATCACAGCGTCGATCAACCACCCGCACGTCGTGAAAGTTTTTTCCTTCGGCGAGGACCATGGTCTATTCTACCTCGCGATGGAGCTCGTCCCGAAAGGATCGCTGGATGACTTGATGGGGCTGCAAGGCCGGGTGGGCGAATTACAGGCGCTGAACACAGGAATCCAAGTTGCCCAAGGCCTGCAGGCCGCATTGGATCGTGGTCTCCTGCACCGAGACGTAAAACCGGGGAATATATTATTTGCGGACGCAGCCACCGCGAAGATCGTGGACTTTGGACTAGCGGTGCTGCTCGACGAGCAGGCGCAGGAGCAGGGGGAGATCTGGGGCACGCCCTACTATATCGCTCCAGAAAAACTGGACAATCGCCCAGAAGACTTCCGCAGCGATATCTATAGTCTTGGCGGAACTTTGTTTCATGCCATCGCAGGTCGCCCGCCGTTTGAGGCAACCACGGCATCCATGGTGGCGCTCAAGCATATCAAGAGCCGGGCGGTGAGCTTGCAAGCATTCGCGCCGAATGTTTCCAGCGAGACGGCTTATGTGGTTAATCGGATGCTGCACAAAGATCCCGATGGCCGCTATGCGAGCTACGACGAGTTGATTGGGCACCTGACCTACGCCAAACAGAAGCTCCAAGAGCGCGCGAAGGCACCGATCCAGAGAAAAGAACGCGGCATTGTCGAGTCGGACAACAGCCGCAAGGTGATGGGAATCATTTGGGGAACAACTCTCTTGGTATTAATCAGCGCGGGGGTGATGGCTTTTGTGTATCGCGACGAGATCTTTCCGCAGCAAAACGGCTCCACTGCGTCGGCAGCGCTCTCATCCCTCGAGCTTGATGAAATCATGGCTTCTGGCCAAAGTTCCCTTGCAAAAGGAAACTTCAACGAAGCAGCGGAGGCATTTGCCATGGTGGCTGATATCACGACATCGCAGCCCACCTTAAATTGGGCAATCGCAAACAAGGGACTCGCCCGACTATTCGAAGGAGACACTCGCGAGGCTAATGAGGCGTTTGAAGATCTTGAAAAGCGAGGGCTGTTCAGCACCCATCCAAAGGATCAACGGTTGGCAAATTTTTTCGTCGAGATGGGCCGCCTTGTCCGCTCCGTTCAACCCGTGAGAGGTGGCACAATCCGTCTTTACGAAAGAAATAACTACGATTTATTTGCGATCCTCTCTTATGGGTTGAAGGACTGGAACGCGGGCGCACTCCAGGACGCAGGGGTTATGTTTGAAGCATTCGACGAATCAAATGCAGCACCACCCAATGATTGGATCAACACCTATAAACCACTGATTCAGGCGTATATCCTCGATTTCAAAAACTTCCGTCGCCTCGCGACACGGGCAGAGAGTGTGACCCCGGACACGGCTCCAGCACTGCGCGAAGAGATTGCATCAGCGCGACTGGAGGCTACTACCGGCAGCCGTATCGACGAAGCCTACGGACTATTGCTTGAGAAGCTGGATCCTAAACCGTAGCGGACCACCTTGCCGGGCACCGGTGATTTTACACGATCGGGAAATATGTATCGCGGCACACTTTTGCGGTATTCACGTGGACATCGACGACTTTCGAGGTGTCCTCCGAGTATCCCCCCGCAAGCACCCAGGCGACGGGAATTTCGTTTTCTTTAGCAAACTCAAACACGACACGATCCCGCTCCCGGAGGTCATAAGCAGTGAGTTCAAGCGGAGAATACGGATCGTCGCGAAGCGGATCGGCTCCCGCCTGATACAGGAGGATGTCCGGCTTGCCATGGCCGAGCAGCATCGGGAGCAATTCTTTGAGAATCGAAAGCATTTCCAGTCCGTGACAACCTGCCGGGAGGGAGTGCGATGCGTGGTGCACCCCCATGGGGTGTTTCCGCTCAGTGACATCGGGCCATGCCTGGTTGTTCCAGTAATCGCTTCCGTAGATTGATAGCGCAAACATCCAGGCCCGAGACTCGGCAAGCATTGCGGTGCCGTTGCCATAATGCAAATCCATATCGAGCACGGCTGCCGTGCGAATTTTTTCTGAAGCTCGTAATTTTTCAAGCGCAACGACGAGGCCATTGAAGGTGCAAAATCCTTCGCCAGCAGCTGGACCTGCGTGATGAAATCCGCTGGCCAGTGCGCCCGCGACCCCAGCGGTAAGTGCGTGATCGGCGGCCGCATATACCCCGCCATTAGTCAACAATACGGATGGATATAGCGACTCCGTCCAAGGAAACTTCTGAGCCTCAGCCAACTCTCGCGGGCGACCGGTTTTCACAGCTTCGATGTAATCGGGATTATGCACGCGCAGCAGGTCCTCATAAGACACGGGTACTGGCTCGCGGAGCTCAATATTTGGCTCCCAAGACACCGCCTCTGCGACCATCGCAAACTTCCGCATTGGCATGATGTGGTCCCCAGTAGGTGCAGCGAAATCTACATGATGAAAGAGAACGAGATTTTTCATGGTTGTTTATCGTCTGTTACGGAAGCGGGGGTTGCACAAGAGGAATGGCATCGGCGGCTGGCGGATACGCGTCCAAAGATGCAATCACCGGTCGCATATCAGCATCGCGAAATTCTGCCGCATACATTCGATATAGCAAATCCGCAATCTCCCGCACCTCCCAGCCGGAGATTGAGCGCTCATTCTCACGACCGATCCGGCGGACAAGGAGGCACAAGGGAAGCGGACACGGGCCACCAGAGGCATCAATCTCGTCCGGGGTGCGAAAGTCTGGCTGGACATATTGAACGCGTTGAGGATCCACTTTCCAATATCCGGCTTTTCCGTAGGCCGCCAGGCGCGTCGTGCGATCGGGATCGGTCGGGTCGGCAGGTTCCATCTCGGCAACAAGTGTTACCGGAAGCGGCTGCGATATCGCGGCTTGATCCATACACGCACGGGCCGCCTGAATCGGCAACGCACGCATCCATCCGGCAATTCCAGTTCGCCTCCATGGCACGCTGACCAGATTGTGCGACATGTGAACGACTGCTTGCGAAAAGCCGGGATCTACCATTGCGGTGTGATCGCGAACCGCGATGGGAACATCATCGTGGGTGAGTAGCAGCAACTCATAACAAAGGAATTCGCCGGTCGATCGGGGCTCTGGCTTCCATGCGAGACGGCGAACTATCACATCGATGGACTCCATTTCACCTTTCGCACCGAACTCCTCCCAGAGCATCTGAAAGGCAGTCTCGAACAGGGGATCTTCCCGGGAGCGGATATAGTGAAGTTCCACCCCTCGGGAATCAAGTCCCACACACTTGGCATCTCCCGGAGCAAGGTCAGCCTGCACCATCCACCGAGGCTGCGAATCTGAGAATTGCTGAGCGCGTTTCACATAGGTGTTCTAGCCGATTCTACCTCGTCCTGCAAGGCAACATGGCGATGCTACGCGAAGATGTCTTGCCCAAGGGATTTGGCCACGTGACGGCGGACTTTCAAAACATGTGCGGGTCGAAAATGTGGGTCCAGCGAAACGTAGTTGCGACGACCAGTCCATAGAAATCGATTACCCGAAAGAAGATCTTCGACTTCATAGGCCGCTCCGTCTGACCACCCAAAGAGGTCGATGGGAACATCCACCCAGGCGCTCTGCGAGCCGAAGGGATCGAGACTCACTGCAACCAGGATGATATTGTCGCGGGCCTCAGTGATCTTGCTGTAGAACAGGATCTGGTCGTTTTCGGCGCTGTGGAAGCGCAGATTGCGGTATTCCTGCAGGGCGCGGTTTTCGCGGCGAGCGAGGTTCAATGCCGTGATCCACGGTTTGATATTTCCCTCTGCGTTCCAGTCCCTGCCCTTGAATTGGTATTTTTCGCTTTCGGCGTATTCTTCTCTGCTTGGCAGAGCGGCATTTTCGCACAATTCGAATCCGCTATAGATGCCATACACAGGCGAAAGCGTCGCTGCCAGCACCGAGCGGATCAAGAATGCCGGGCGTCCACCAGATTGTAGAAATTCAGGCAGGATGTCTGGGGTGTTGGTAAAAAAGTTTGTCCGAAAATACTCCGCCATTTCGGATTGGGTTAGCTCCGTGAGGTACTCCGTGAGTTCGGGCTTCGAATTCCTCCAAGTGAAATACGTGTAGCTTTGGGTGAATCCGACTTTTGCCAGTATCTGCATCATTTTTGGGCGCGTAAATGCCTCACTCAGGAAAATGACATCGGGGAATTTTGCCAATACCTCGTCGATGACCCACTCCCAAAATGCAACCGGCTTGGTGTGCGGGTTATCGACGCGGAACGTTCGCACGCCTCGCGCAGCCCAGAACAGGAGCACATCGCGAAGTTCCTGCCAGAGGGATTGCCAGTCGGCACAATAAAAATTCAGCGGATAAACGTCCTGGTATTTTTTTGGCGGGTTTTCCGCATATTTGATTGTGCCGTCCGGGCGCGCAAAAAACCAATCGGGATGTGCCGCGACGTAGGGGTGATCGGGTGAACAATTAATCGCAAAATCGAGTGCGATTTCCATTCCGCGATTATGGATCTCGCCTACGAGCCATTCAAAATCTTCGAGCGTGCCCAGCTCAGGAGCGACATCCATGTGACCTCCGCCATTCACACCATGACGGTAGTTGCCGATGGCATACGGCACGCCTGGATCACCAGGGGCGGCATGCAATGTATTATTAGGGCCTTTCCGGTTACTTTCTCCAATAGGGTGGATTGGAGGGAAATAGATGACATCAAATCCCATCGCTTTGGCGTCATCAATGCGCTCCAGACAGTCGCGGAACGTCGATCCCGAATTCGGCTTCCCTTCCGCAGAGCGGGGAAAAAACTCATACCACGCAGCCACAGCCGCCGCACGGCGGTCCACCCAGACTTTTAGAGTCGGCTCGTGTTGCGTGGCTAGTGCGCGCGCATCATTTGCGGCCATGCAGGCAGCGAGCTTTGCGTCGGATGCTAGATTACGCAGATCAGAACCTGCTGCTTCGGCAATCGCATCTGCGGTAGCGTTGAGAAAGCCCGCGTCTCCCAGGTCCTTACAACGGGTTGCTGCCGCTCGCACCAACACGGCGCCTTCGAGTGATTCACTCACCAGGTCAGCGATTCCACCCCCCACTTTTTTCTGAATCTCATCGCACCATGAGAGAAAGGAATCTCCCCATGCCTGGATGGTATATTCGTAATGCCCCGTCTGGCTGAGTGCCATGACACCTGCCCAGCGGTCGTTGATGAGCAGATGCATCGGCGTTTCATGCCACTTCGTTTCACCCATTTGCCGCCATTTTAAAACGGCCTTCACGACATCATGCCCGTCTTTGAAGATGTCGGCTTCCACCGAAATATCCTCACCGGGGATACGTTTGATTGGGTATTTCCCGCCATCAAGAAGCGGCGTGATATTTTCGATAGAGACGGTGGATGGCGACGTAATCATGGCAGGTTTTCCAGCAGAGAAACAAATTCATCCATTCCATCCACTCGTGCGGCGACTTCGCGGAGCGAGCGACGCGCGGCGGGCACATGCAGAAGGAACTCGGGCCGCCCGCATTTCAAGCCCAGAAATCCGTAAGCTCCCAGCGCCTGCATGAGTCGCTGCATGGCACATCGGGCATAGATAAAATCGAATTGGGAGCCGATTTCACCGCCTCGGGATCGGATCATGGATTTATAGTCATCCATCAATACCTCACGATCCTGAGACGTGAGATCCACGTACGGATCGTAAAGTAAAGATGCGAGGTCGTAGTGGGGCAAGCCGGGACGCATCCCTTGAAAATCAATAAGCCAAGCGCTTCCGTCGCGGAGCATGACATTCTGCGATTGGAAATCCCGGTGAACCAGCGTGCGATCCTCACGCGCGAGGTCGGCAGCCATTGCTCCCAACGCGGGCAATTCACCGTATCGCTTAATCTGCTCCTCGGTGAGGCCAAAAACACCGCCTAGACAATGCTCGAGAAAGTACCCCTGCTCCCAAAGATAAAGCTGCTGGTCGAATTCCATTTCCAATGCAAGCGGGCTGGATTCGAACGCCCGCGTGGCGTCCACATGCACTGTGGCAATAGCCTGAAGAGCCAGGCGGTAACCGGCACGACGATCCTCGCACGGCGCTCCTCGCAGGCTCCATAAGTCGTGCTCTCCGAGATCCTGCATCCAGATCAATCCTTCCTCCGCGTCATGAAAATAGATTGCAGGCACAGGCACCCCGGATCCAGCGAGCATCTGCGCAATTTCGACATAGCGCAAATTTTCCAACCGCTGCGGCGTGTATTTCACGACGATCATGGAATCGTTGTGCGCACTCACGATCCGGTAGAATTTTCTTCCGGACCCGCCTTTTTCTATCGGCGCGACTTGAAAGTCAGCTTCTGCGAGTGCAGGGAATCGAAAGCGGGTTTCCTGGATGACAGCGTCTGTTTGCATGCAGCTTTAAGTGGGATCAAATGTCCTGATCGACCAAAATTCCTTGTGCGAATTGGTGATCGCGGACGATACACCGCACAAGCTGCGCATCGGAAGCGATTTTTGCACCTTCCCAAATAACGGAGTCTTGGATCACTGCGCCATCCTCAATCACCGCACGCGCCCCAATAGCCACGAATCCTCGAAGGGTTGCCGAAGCGCTGACCTCCGCCGAGGGATCGACGCTGATCCGTCCTTCTTCAGCAGGCCGGGGGACGGTAGCGTGCGCATCCAGGTAGGCGTCCCGATTTCCGAGATCCGCCCAGACTCCGGAATCATCCAGAAATCCGTTAATCGTCACACCGGCCCGAAGCATATCGAGAAACACCGGGACCACAGAAATGATCGTATCCGGTGGAATCCGACGGATGAACGCGGGCTCAATAATATAGATCCCGGAGAACAAAAATCCGGCGTCGGATCCCAGCCCCAAAGCGCCACGAAAATCAGTGATCTCTTGAGTGACCGGCTGATATGAAACCTGTAGCGGCCCGCCGAAGCTGCGCAAATGGGCGGTGACCTCCGGTCGCGTCGTCGTGTGGGCGTGGAGCAATCCCGGAAGATCAACCGAAGCAAAAATGTCTCCGTTGTGGACAAGCACGGGCTCATCGCCGAATAACCGGGCGGCATTTTTTATTCCGCCCCCGGTTTCCAATAACACCGGCTCGTAAATGCACTCGATTTGCATCCCGCGGTAGATCCCCTGCCCTCGCTCCAGCCGTAGGATCTCCTCATAGCTCTGCGGACAATGGTGCGTATTTACAACGATGCGCTCGATGCCAACCGCCAGCAGCGCATCAAACACATACGTGATGAGCGGCCGATTGTAGAGCGGCACAAGGGGTTTGGGACGGTTCGCTGTGAGCGGTCTCAACCGCTTCCCCAGGCCAGCCCCTGCGACGAATGCCGTTTTAATCCCGTTTTTGCTCATGGTTTCCTGCCCCATGAAGGACGCGTCCAAGGAGTGATTATCAGCCCTCAATCTTCACATCTTTGATGTAAAGCACACCGTCACCCGACTGGAGCTGAAAGAAAAAATTAATCGTCGCCTCGTCTGTTTTTTCCAAATCCGAAAGCTCCTTTTCCTTGAATTTCACGGTAAATGTCTTCTTTACCTCAGTCCATGAGCCACCCGGGCTGAACGACACAGTATCCCGAAAATCTTCGGTGACCACGTTCCTTTGCACGGCGACGCGACCGCGTTCGCCAACCACCTGCCGATCCTCACCGAATCTTTTGGATCCTCTTGCGTAGATGGCCAACTGCCCGTTGGAGACGCGATTTCCACGGACTTTAAAAGTCAGCGTGTATGGTTTATTCGGCACCAGAGGGGTGCGGATTTGCTGGCTTACACGCCCGAAATTCGAGGGAGCATTAATCAGATTTGTAGTTGTGGGCTGAAAATTTCCCTGAGAAGGGACCATGATATACGGAGGCGGCATGACCTTATTTGCGTTTGTGGCATATCCCACCCGCAGTGCCGCTTCTTTGTCCGCGAGTCCTAGGGTGGGGTCATCCTCTTTCTTTACGACGGTGGAATCGCCCATCACGTTCCCCCGGTCAAAGCCAATATCGATATCCCAGCCGACTGGCGGGCGGTTAGGTGCAGATTTCAGATCTGCTTTTAAATCCGCAGGAGCCCCAAATTTTGGCTCCGTCTTGGTACCGGAGTTCATCACAACCGACAGGCGCCCGTTGGGCCGTCCAGCCACAATGTCAAATAAACCATCCCCATTTAAATCACCGGTAGTAATGGTGGCACTACCGCCCAACGTCAAATCCTGACCCCCTGCTGCCGCAACAAACGAGCTAAACTTCAATTCGTCTCCCGGTTTCCAAGGCGTCGGCGGGTGCAGATGGACGCCAATCTTACCATCACGGGCGGACACAAGAAGATCGGGTTTTCCGTCTCCGTTGTAATCTACAATTGCTGGAGTTAATTGCTCTCGTCCATCACCAAAAGCCAGAACCATGCGCTGGGCTTCAGTGAACTTGGGGCTTGCCGCGGAACCCTGATTGATTGCGAGGTGTATGTTATTCGCAGAATACGACCCCTCGCCAATCAACAAGTCGGGTTTACCATCATTGTTCCAGTCGAAGAAGAGCGGTGCAAAAAGATTTCCCCACCGGCGATCCGGCTTTTCTGTCGTCGGAATCGTGATACGGCTGAAGTCCAAAGGTTGACGGAAAGCGGGGCGGTTGGGGGAGCCTTCATTGCGAATCATCAGGATCTCACCGTTATAATTTCCGACCAGAATATCCTGACGTCCGCCATTATTGACTATGCTGATTCGGGGAGCAAGTCGCGCCATCGGCGGAAGCCCGGTGGGAGGCACCCCAAGATATAGCGCTGCAACTTCCGCAGTCCCAAATTTCGGCTCAGCAGGTGTCCCTTGATTAAAATACACCCGCACATACCCTTGAGCATCTGCCGTGACGATATCCTGGAGCCCATCGCTGTCCATATCGGCAATGGCAACGGCCGGCGCCACTGAGACCTGGCCAATTGCGCCGGATGCCGTGAGCAGGTTGACGCTGGCACGGGCTCCGATGAGGAAACCTGATGAATCCACTCCCGACCAGATGTCCTGACGGGATGAGGATCGCTGGAAATCACCGTTTAGGATCTGAACAGGCCGCGGTGTAGGCGTGGGCTGAGGCGCTTGACCGAAAGCTGAAGAAGCAGCGATCAAGGCGCAGATGGTGGCGGAGGGCAGGAGTCGGGGGCGCATGGATTTGTCGATCTTGGGGCAGACTAGAAGATAAATCAATACACAGCTGCGCCGCGGATGAAAATTATCGATCTAATTATATTAAGATGAGGTCTTGTCGGTTAAAAAAGATGCGGTGGTTCCAGAACCTACCGCATCTTCGTTTAATCTAGCGACCCGCTCGCTACCGAGCGGCTGTCACGTTTTCGCTGATTGTTTCCTTGTCATCATCTTCGAGCTTGGAGGAACCCGGCGCCGCAGCAGTGGGAACGGTCGGCAATACCATCCAGAACTTCGACAGATAGCTATCGGCATCAGCCAGGATCGCACTGGCGAGTGCACTGCCCGTTTTCATTTTGTGTTTCGCGATTAAGTCGAGCAAAACCGCACGATCCTCGGAGGATTCGATACGCGCCGCAGTGACCAATTGCCCATTTAAGCGATCCGGGAATTCGTCGGTGAGATCGAGCACAAAGGCGGCTCCACCCGTCATACCAGCTCCAAAGTTTTTCCCTGTCGGTCCGAGAACGACGACAACTCCATTCGTCATGTATTCGCAACCATGATCCCCGATGCCTTCCACGACAGCGGCGCCTCCGGAATTGCGCACACAGAATCGCTCCCCTGCGCGGCCATTAGCAAAAAGAATGCCCCCGGTCGCACCATACATCACGGTATTTCCGAGGATGCTGTTTTCGTGGGCCTTAAATTTCGCGTCTGCACGCGGCCGGATGATAATTTCGCCACCGCTCATGACTTTGCCAACGTAGTCATTGGCCTCGCCCGTGAGGTCGAGGCGAACTCCGCTGGTGAGAAACGCGCCAAAACTTTGCCCGGCAGTACCCGTGAGAAGCAACTCAACCGTTCCTTCGGGAAGGCCCTCTTCGCCATACTGATAGCCGATTTCGCCGGACACCTGGGTACCCACCGAGCGGTTCGTATTTTTGATTTTGTAACTGAGGCTGACAGGCTTGCCATCGGTGATGGCGTCCTTGGCATCTTGAAGAACGATTTCGTCCAACGTCCGATCCTCAGGGCCGTCGTTCCGGTCCCGTGTGGCGTGGAGCACGGCGCTGGGATCGTCCCCGGCTACGTTGACGAGCAAGCGGGACAAGTCGAGGGTGTTCGCTTTCGGATGATCCGGGACATGGCGCTGCCGGAGACACTGCACGCGACCGACCATCTCGTCGATCGTGCGAAACCCGAGTTGTGCCATGATCGAACGGACCTCTTCCGCGACACCGTTAAAGAAGTTCACAACAAATTCCGGCTTGCCCTTAAATTTGCCACGGAGCCTGTCATCCAGCGTGGCCACACCGACCGGACAGGTATTGAGGTGACACTGCCGGACATAGACGCAGCCCATGGCAATGAGCGCCGCGGTTCCGAAGTTGTATTCTTCTGCACCAAGCAAAGTGGCATAGATGATATCTTCGCCGCAGCGCATGCCACCATCGGTCCGGAGCGTGACCCGATTCCGCAGGCCATTGAGCATGAGGACCTGATGGGTTTCGGCCACGCCAAGTTCCCAAGGTCCGCCGGCGTTCTTGATGGAGCTGAGCGGCGAGGCTCCAGTCCCACCATCATGGCCGCTGATCAGGATGATATCGGCATGGGCCTTGGCGACGCCGGCTGCAATCGTTCCGACACCAGCTTCGGCAACAAGTTTGACGCAAATCCGCGCGCGTGGGTTGACCTGCTTCAGGTCGTAAATTAACTGCGCAAGGTCTTCGATTGAATAAATGTCATGGTGCGGCGGAGGTGAGATCAACGTCACCCCTGGCACTGCATGCCGGAGGCGGGCGATGTATGGGCTGACCTTATGCCCGGGCAATTGCCCGCCCTCACCGGGTTTTGCGCCCTGGGCCATTTTGATTTCGATCTCCTTGGCGCTGGCCAGATAGGACGCTGAAACGCCGAAGCGTCCAGAGGCAATCTGTTTGATTGCGCTATTTGCCCAATCCCCATCATCACGCCGCTTGAAACGCACGGGGTCTTCGCCGCCTTCGCCGCTGTTAGATTTGCCTCCGATGCGGTTCATCGCAATCGCCAGACATTCGTGGGCCTCGGGGCTGAGTGCACCGAGCGACATACCTGCGGTGGTGAACCGGCGGCGAATCTCCTCAATCGGCTCCACTTCCTCGATTGGAACGGGACCGGATGGCAGGGCAATAAATTCGAGTAGGTTCCGGAGCCCCGTGGGTCGCGAAGCCAGCACGCTTTCGACGTACTTCTTATAGTCCTCCGCTTTGCCCGCCTTGTCAGCGCCCTTAATGCCCACATACGTATGAAAATTTTGGATGACCGGGGGATTAACAGCATGGACTTCCCCTCCACGGCGGAAGCGGTAATACCCGGGGTCTTCCAGTTTACCCGGTTCGACCGGTATCGGATTGGCATATGCATGGGCGTGTCGGGCGAGGCTCTCGCCAGCGATTTCGATGTAGCCGATCCCCTCGACTTGCGATGCCGTGCCGGCGAAGCATTCATCGATGAGCGCGGTGCAAATGCCAATGGCTTCGAAGACCTGCGCGCCCCGGTAGCTGCTGACAACCGAGATGCCCATTTTGGACATGATTTTCAGGAGCCCGTTCTGAAGGGCATCGCGGTAGTTTTCCACAGCCGTGGCGTAATCCTCGGTGACGCTTCCTTTTTCGATCAGCTCGCGAATGGTTTCCAGCGCAAGATACGGGTTGATGCAACTGGCGCCATATCCAATGAGACAGGCGATCTGATGCACATCCCGCGCTTCCCCGCTCTCGATTATAACGCTAGCCCGCATCCGTTTACCTACCCGGGTCAGGTGATGATGGACGGCACCCATGACCAGCAGCGCAGGCGCGGAAACAGTCGTGTGATCCACACCCCGGTCAGAGAAAATGATGATCCGTGCACCAGCATCAACCGCCGCCTCCGCTTCCTTGCGGATGCGCGAGACCGCGTTTTCCAGGCCTTCAGGGCCCTCGGAAACCGGCCATAACATGGAAATCGTAGCCGCCTTGTGAGGCTCCGGCAGTTCTTTCATCCGTTCCAACTCCGAATCGAGCAGAATCGGTGTGTCGATCATGACCTGTGAGCAATGCTCTGGCGATTCGCCAAGCAAATTACGCCGCCAGCCGAGCACGGTGTGCAGGGACATGACCAGCTTCTCCCGAATCGGATCAATGGGAGGATTGGTCACCTGAGCAAAAAGCTGCTTAAAGTAGGTATATAGGAGTCGGGGTTTCAGCGAGAGAACCGCCAACGGCGTGTCATCACCCATCGATCCAACCGCTTCTGCGCCGGACTTAACCATCGGCTTGAGGATCATATCGACTTCTTCCGTCGAGTATCCAAAGGCAACCTGCCGCTGCGTGAGGGAAAGGATATCCATCTCCGCGGTGGCGGGTTTAATTTCCTCAGGTGTTGCCAGTTGGAATCGAACCAGATTCGAATCCAGCCATTCGGCATACGGCTTCCGGGCTGCGAGTCTTTCTTTGATATCTGAATCGCGGAGAAGTTTACCCTCGACGGTGTCGATAGCGATCATCTCGCCCGGAGCCAAACGTCCGTTCTCGATCACAGTGCTCGGGTCCAGATTGGCCACACCGACTTCCGAGCCAAGGATGAAGATTCCATCTTCGGTTAATTTGTAGCGAGCGGGCCGGAGCCCATTTCGATCCAAACAAGCACCAATCATCAAACCATCAGTGAATACCAATGCTGCAGGACCATCCCATGGTTCACAAATACAGCGGTGATATTCGTAAAATTCTCGCAATGCCGGCGGCATTTTTTTGTCTGAACGCCATGCCGGCGGCACGAGCATCGTCATCGCGTGCATCGGACTTCGGCCTGACATCGTCAGCATCTCGAGGACGTTATCCAGACTTGCAGAGTCGGATCCGCCGGGCTGAATGATCGGCTTGAGCAACTCGATGTCTTTTCCCCAGAAGTCTGCCTTGAGTTCGGCCTCGCGGGCGGTGGTCCAATTCCGGTTTCCGCGCACGGTATTGATCTCCCCATTGTGGGCCAACATCCGAAACGGCTGCGCCAGCGGCCACGTCGGGAAGGTATTCGTGCTGTAGCGCTGATGGTAAACTGCCAGCGCCGTCTCGTAGAGAGGGTCCGCGAGATCCGGGTAGTATTTTTCCAACGACGCGGAGACCAGCAGACCTTTGTAGACAATGGTGCGGTGGGAAAATGACGGAATATAGAAGTTCCTGATGCCATCGGCCGCTGCCATGTCCTCGATCTCATTGCGTGATAAAAACAAGCGCCGCTCGTAGTCGTCGTCTGCCATGCCCCACGGCTTACCCATTAAGACCTGCTCGATTCGTGGCATCGTCGTCTGCGCCTTTTCTCCCAGCACCCGAAGATTAATCGGGACTTCGCGCCAGCCGAACAGAAACAAACCGCGTTTCTTGATCACGTCCTCGGTGATCGCCTTCGCCCGGGCCTGAGCATACGCGTTGTCGTGAGGCAAAAATAACACGCCAATGCCCAAGTCCGAATCCTGATACAATTTGTGCCCGAGGCGCGTGACTTCAGGAGTAAATAATTTATACGGAATCTGCGTCGCGATTCCCGCGCCATCGCCGGTTTTAGCGTCCGCATCCAGCGCCCCCCGATGCATCAGCCCACAAATCGATCTCAATCCGATTTTTAAGATCAGATTCGACCGTCGCCCATTCACCTGAGCGACCAAGCCGACGCCACAAGCATCATGTTCCTGATCAGGCCGATAAAGAGACTGGAGAGCGGTTTTCGAGTGAGGCAGGGCGTGATTCATGAATGATGTATAATAAGGCTACGGAACGGAAATACAAAACGCTTCGCTAAGAATTGCATCAGCAATTTCCATTCCAACGGGCGGGAGGGTAACATCGTATGCCCCAAGACGCAACTATTCGGACCAATAAAAACTCCGTTCTTGCACCTTAATCAATATCCCCGCATCGTTGCGACAAAATGGCGCAGCGCAAAACCTTACTCATCGTGGACGATGAAAAAAACACCCGCGATGGACTGAGGGATGCCTTGGACGACCATTTCGAGGTTTATGTGGCTGCGGATGTTGCTGGTGCAATGGCGATCATGGAGTCTGACCCGCCCGATGTGGTTGTGACGGATCTCCGCCTCGCGGGAGAAAGCGGGATGGACCTTATCGATACGCTTGTCAAACGCCCTGCACCGCCGATCTGCATCATGATGACTGCTTATGGCTCGGTTGATACTGCAGTGCGGGCCATGAAACACGGCGCGTATGACTTTGTAACCAAGCCGGTCAATATCGATCACTTGGAGATCATGATCCGAAGGGCGTTGCGAGAGCGACAGACGCAAACAGAGAACCGTGAACTCAAGGAGCAGGTGCAGAAAAACCGATCACTGGATGGGATGATTGGGACTTCGCTGGCGATGGTTCGCATTTTCGAAACCATCCAACAAGTGGCGCCGTCCCGGGCAACAGTGCTCATTCAGGGCGAGAGCGGCACGGGCAAAGAGGTGGCGGCTCATGCAATCCACAACCTAAGCCCTCGCACAGCAAAAAAATTTGTGGCGGTGCATTGTATGGCACTGTCCCCTCAACTCTTGGAGAGCGAGCTCTTTGGACACGAGCGAGGTGCATTCACGGGTGCATCAGAACGTCGGATCGGCCGCTTCGAGCAGGCGTCTGGCGGCACACTCTTTTTGGATGAAATTGGTGAGATAGACCCAACGGTCCAAGTCAAGATTCTCCGCGTCCTTGGAGAACGGACATTCGAACGGGTGGGCGGCAGCCAAACCATCCACGCGGATGTTCGCATTGTCGCAGCCACCAACAAAGATCTTGGACAGCTGGTGGCAGAGGGCAAATTTCGTGACGACTTGTTTTTCCGATTAAACGTGGTCCAGCTGACCATGCCGCCGCTGCGTGAGCGAAAAGAAGACATCCCGTTGCTCGTGCTTACATTTCTCAAGGAATCTGCCCTCGAAAATGAAAAACCGCACCGCGAACTCACTCCGGAGGCGATGAGCTGCATTCTCGGCTATGACTGGCCGGGCAATGTCCGCGAGTTACGAACTGCGATCGAGCACGGAGTGGTGATGTGCGGCGCGGCAAAAATCGGGGTGAGAGATTTACCCGCATGTGTGCGAGATGCGACGCCTCTGGTACCCCTGCCCCCCGCCAGCGGAAAGCGGGTCGAGCAAACGTCTAATTTGGACGCTTTGAATTTGCACCGCACCGAGCAAGCCCTTATCCTTCGCGCACTGGAGGAGAGTGACGGCAACCGGACTCAGGCTGCAAAGCGGCTTGGAATCAGCCGCCGCACGCTCCACCGCCGACTAAGTGAGCTGAGTATAACCAAGTTCTCAAACTAATCTTTCATGCCTGTTTCTGCCCAAAATTTTCAGTCCTTCGTTCATTCTATCGAGCAGGGACGGTTTGCGATTTTATTCCGAGCGATCGTGCTAGGGGTGATCATCCTCACGGTGAGTCTGCTGTATCTATTTGTCCAATTCGCCGGGTTGGGGTCGTCCGCAGCCATGGAGCAAGCGGCCGTGTCCAGGGCATTGGCTTCGGGACAGGGGTTTTCGACGCTGGTAGTCCGGCCGATAGACCTCTGGCAGTTGGATCGCGCGGACAAGCCACTGCCGCAAGGGGAGGCATTATTTCCTGAGATGTTTCACCCGCCACTGACGGCTGCATTTAACGCGCTTCCGTTGCTCCTGATCAGGAATTCCTGGGACATGTCACCGAAGGATCTCGTGTATGCAGGTGATCGAGTCATCGCATTCGCCTCAATCCTATTGTTTATTGGTTCGGTAGTGATCAGCTTCCTGGTTGCAAGGCAGCTTTTTGACACGTCACTCGCGTTGCTTACCTCGATCTTGATCCTTGCCACGGACTTGATGTGGCAGTTTTCAATATCCGGTCTCGGCCACATGCTGGTCCTGTTTTTGTTCATGGCGACACTATGGTTCGTAGTGCGAGCCATGCTTTGCCAAGACGAAAGCCCCAAATCTAAAACCGGGCCGTGGAGCCATCTGGTAATTGGGATCGGTTTCGGTCTCATGACACTCTCGCATTACCTGACGTGCTGGATCTTTTTCGGGTATTTGCTTTTCGCATTTATCTATTTCAAACCCCGATGGGGTCCTGTGGTCTCGATGATCGCCTACCTTCTAACATTAACGCCGTGGACCATTCACAATCTCAGCACAACAGGACTGCCATTCGGGCTTGCTATCTATCCTTTGGCGGAAGCAGGTCTACTCAACTCGCTAAATCCCGATTTTTCCAACCTCTTTTACGGCTTCCGAACAAAGCTGCGCGATGGCGTTCTTTCCCAAATAGGGAGCATCTTTTTGTTCCTCGGCCTGAATCTCGCAGCAGGTGCATTTTTTGTTGCCCTTTTGCACCCGTTCAAGCGACGCACTACAGCCATGTTTAAGTGGTGCGTCCTCCTGATGTGGGTCACTGCCGTGATCGGGATGGCTGCCTATGGGCCGGTGAATGGAGCTGTATCAAACAATCAACTGCACGTCATCTTCATCCCAATAATGAGCTTTTTCGGCGCTGCGATGCTTACCATCCTGTGGAACCGACTCGGGTTTCAGCTCGGGATTATGCGCGCCGTCTTTTCCATCAGCATCATTGTACTTGTCGCCCTACCGATGTTTCTCACGCTCTTTGCAGGTCAAAAACGCGCCGTCCAATGGCCCCCTTATGTGCCGCCCTACATTGCCATCCTCGGTCAGTGGTTCCAGCCGAATGAAGCAATATCGTCCGACATGCCTTGGGCGGTGGCTTGGTATGCCCAGCGGAAATCCCTGCTTCTGCCCGAGGATCCGAATACCTTCATCCGGATTAGTGACTATGACATCCTTGGCGCACCCATTCGCGGGCTTTACCTTACTCCTGTGACCGGTGACCAGCCATTCTTGAGAACCATTGCAATGGGTAGATATCGTGCCTGGTCCGGGTTAATTCAGCGCAATCTCCAACTTACAGGCTTCCCGCTCCGGGCGGTGCTCCCACTCCCCGTGGATGGACAGTGTATTTTATACGCGGACTACGACCGCTGGAGCAACAAGGTGACCGCACCATAGCCCTCGTCACACCTACACGAACACTTTTTATGCCCGAAGATCCTGAATCTCTCGAATCCGCACTCGAAGCGCTGGAGCAACTCGTCAAAGCGATGGAGTCCGATGACTTGCCACTCGAAGCACTCATCGCAAAATACGAATCCGGGGTCAAGCTTACGAAGTTCTGCCGCGAACGATTAACGGACGCCGAACGGCGCATTGAAATTATCTCGCGTGATTCAACGGGAAAGGTTACTTTGGAGGAGTTTGATACCGGATCCAATGAGTGACACCAACGAATTAACCCCATTACTCGATGGTATCCAAACCCCTGCCGACATCCGCAATATCCCGGCCGATAGACTTGCGGATCTTGCCGCCGAGATCAGGCAGGAACTAATCAGCGTCCTTTCTATTACCGGGGGGCATATTGGTCCCAACCTTGGGGTAGTGGAATTGACGATCGCACTGCACCGGGTATTTCAAACCCCGACCGATAATTTCGTTTTCGACGTTAGCCATCAGGGGTATGTCCACAAGCTACTTACCGGCAGAAAAAACCGCTTCCGCACCATCCGACAATATGGAGGACTCAACGGCTTCCTGCTACGTTCCGAAAGCGAACACGATTGTTACGGTGCGGGGCACGCGGGGACAGCGCTATCAGCGGCACTGGGTATGGCTGCGGGGCGGGATGCCCTGGGAGGTAAAGAACATATCGTCTGTGTGGCCGGAGATGCGGCCTTCACGTGTGGCGTCAGTTTTGAAGCGCTCAATAACGCAGCAAACACGACCAACAGGCTGATTGTCGTATTGAATGACAATGAATGGTCTATCGCAAAGAACGTGGGTGCGATTGCTGATTATTTAAACCGGATCGTTACTAATCCGGCATACGCTCACTTGCATGACAAGGCCGCAAGATTTGTCGAATGGCTGGCAGGGAAAACAGCCAGAAAACTTGCGCACAAGGCAGAGGTCGGCCTGAAAAACCTGATCGCGCCATCGGTGATATTTGAAGATTTCGGATTTCGTTATTACGGCCCGATTGACGGTCACGATACGGACTTATTAATTCAAACGTTTGAGTTCCTCAAGACACAAACTGAACCCGTCATCCTCCATATCCTAACCCAAAAGGGCAAGGGATATGCACCCGCCCTCGCCAAGCCGGATAAATTCCACGGCCTGGGGAAGTTCCAGATGGACACTGGCGAGACCGCTCGCGCGGCCTCCCCTACCTACTCTGAATTGTTCGGGACAAAACTTGCCGATTTTGCGGACAGCAATAACCGAATCGCCGCAATCACCGCTGCGATGCCGACTGGAACGGGTCTTGTTCCATTTGCCAAGCGGCACCCGAAGCGCTTTTTTGATGTTGGAATCGCCGAGGAACACGCAGCACTTTTCGCCTGCGGAATGGCAACCAAGGGGCTGAAACCGTTTCTGACAATTTATTCCACCTTCATGCAACGTGCCTACGACATGATCATACATGATATCGCGCTGCAGAATCTCAATGTCGCCCTCTGCATGGACCGGGCTGGATTGTCCGGTGACGACGGGCCCACACATCATGGGCTTTTCGATATCGGATTCCTCCGTCACATTCCTAATATCGTTTTCATGCAGGCGCGCAATGAAGACGAATTCGTTGATATGCTCTGGACAATGGTGAACCACCGGTCGGGACCGATCGCGATCCGCTATCCCCGGGGTGCAGGCACCGGTGCGGTGCCCAAACCAGCACCGAAGTTACTTGAAATCGGTAAATCAGAGGTGCTGCGCCATGGTCGGCAGGTTGCGCTATTTGCTCTAGGAAATATGGTCGAGCTTGCAGAACAAACCGCAGACCTCCTTCTCAACGAACATGGGATTCAGGCTGCGGTGATCAATGCCCGATGGATAAAGCCTATGGACACCGCCACGCTGGAATTTTTTGCTCGTGGATGCGATGTCATTTGCACTTTCGAAGACCATGTGCTCGCCAATGGCTATGGATGCGGCGTGATGGAACATCTCGCCTCGCAGCAAATTACCACTCCCGTGGCTCGCATCGGATGGCCTGATGAATTCATTGAGCATGGCAGCATCAATATACTGCGCGAAAAACACGGTATTACCGCGAAAGCGGCGGTAGAAAAGATTCGAGCCTTACTCCCGGCCAAGACCAAGGGTCACCGGACGAACATTCATCCCGCCGCATAAAACAACTGCATTCGAATGCTCCGCCCCCGATCGACGTGTAACGATTTCGCCACATGCTTGATTCAACGGGTGCGATAATGCATTGAGAGACTCCACAACCTTACAGCCCTCTTCCATGGAAATAACACCACTAGCGACATACTTAGCAGCAAACCCAGACAATAAAAAACTGCACAAGCGCGTCACACGAGCCATCAAGCGATACCGGCATGCCGTTGGTGATATGGCACATGCTGAAAAAGATCTTTCCCATGCGAAGAACGATTGCGACCACGCCGTCAAAACTTTGAAAGCTGCCCTAAACGAATATAAGACCGGTTTTGAAAACTGGCTTCACGAGGACGAGGAGGGCATTGAGATCATTGATGAATCGACCTCTGGAGAAGACTCTGCGATCGCAGAAACTGCCAAGGATGACGACGAAGATCTATTTGATGATGGCAACGAGGCCGAAGAAATCCTCTCAATCGCGGTGGATGATCTCGACCACGCCGCGCGTGATTTTAAGCATGCCATCAAAGACGCGCGACACGCATCTGCCGATCTCGACGAGGTCGAATTCCTACTCCTGGGAGTGCTCGATTTCGCAGAGGATGACGGAGTTGCTCTCAACCTCGTGGAAGCAAAGTCCTACGTTGCGACACAAGCTACCTCCGAAACTCCAACAGCTCCTGCCGAGAACTAATCGCTTTCTCTCGCCATCGGCGAATAACCAATCACTACCGGACGCGATTTTTCCGCCACTTGGTGTCAAAATCGTCCAGTAAGGCACGATAGCTTCCCACGTCCTTCGCCAACCGCTCGCGTAGCCACGCTTCGAGTGCCTCAGGCATCACTGCGCGTGACGTTGGATTGATTGTCGACCTGAGATGGGGACTATTAAAATGCTTTGGTAAAGCCGCACCAAGGAACTCACACAAGTCGTCAAGAAATCCGCGGGGATCAGTGCTCAGGTGTTTGTAGTCGCCGAGATAGACTTGATCGTATGGCAGGTGCGAGCGCCAGCGATCAATGACATCCTGCATAGCGCTCCGTCTCGCCTGCCCTGCCTGAGTAAAGAACTCCTTGTATGCCGATTCGGCGACTGTCTCACCTGGACCCGTTTGGCGAAGGAGCTCCTTTTTTGCATGTGACCAAGACCGCTCCACCGGATCCCGCAGCATCAATACAACCCGGATACGGGGATTCAGCGCCGCGATATCTGCGATAATTTCCTCCCGAACCGTCGCGTAGGTGGCAGTGGCCTCACCGATGAGGCGGGGGTTATATAGAGCACCACATCGACGCAGTGCGTCATAGGTTTTCTTGACGTGCGCCTTGCCGGATTCCCGAAAGATTCGCAGATAGTCATCCAAATAATCGAATCGATACTTCGGGTGCGCCGGTTTGCCGAGCGTGCTAAAATAATAGATCTCCTTGGTGCTCGGCAAAAACAGGTGTGGATGCGTGACCAAGTTCCTGTAAATCCACGTTGTTCCCGTGCGCTGCGGGCCGGCAATGAGGAAATCAGGAAACCCCGCGAGATCGACTGAAGATGAGCGCGTCCGAATAAATTTCAGCGGCGGCACTGGTACCATCCGCGTAGAGCGCGGAATCATAAGCAGACGCCGGAGTCACAGAAATAACCAGATCCTGAAGGATACCCGCACACGATCCTAGGTCGCATCGGGCAAAATCCGCTTTGTGAGCCGATCAATTCCGCCCTTGGCGATGTCGCTGGTTGGGTATTGCTGCTGGGCCCGGAGAAACCACGCGAGGCTGGACCCCGGCTGACCGCGTTGTTCCAATTCCTCCGCGCGACGGAGCGCACCCACAAAATCTGCAGCCTTGGTCGTCAAACTGGCTCGGATTTGATTGAGCTTCGCATCGTCAGGGAACTTCTGGAACGCCTTCTCGGCACTCTCCCAGGCACCTGCGAAGTCTCCGCGCCGTTCGATTTCATTTGCGCGAATGATCGCACCTTCTATCTCGGTCATGTTAGTGAGGACCTCACGCAATTGTTGCTGCCGATCAGCGTCGAGGGCCGTGGCTGCAATAAAGCGTTCTTTATCATCGAAAATTTGGCGAAAGTTGCGCTGACTGAGAAGCTGATCGAAGTCCACGAGTGCCTTATTTTGGACATCGGCCTGCGAAAAAATCATCTTAGATACTTCAGCTAAGTCTGGATTGCGGGGCCAGATAACGGTAGCCGCAGCGAGTTCCGTCTCTAACACCTCGCGGTCTCCACTCACCGCTGCATTTTTGGCTTTAGCGATGTGCATTGCTGCCACCGTCTTGGCGGTTTCAATGGCCGCAAGCGGTTTGGAATTATCAAAATCTTTAGCGGTCTCTTCCAATTGCAGAACGAGTTGCTCTGCAAGCGAATAATCTTTGACCTCCAGTGCGGAAATCAACTTATTCGACGCTTGCAGAAAAGAAAGCGCCTGCCGCTTTTTGACACGCTCAACGGTGCGGACCTGAGGAAGATGCTCGCCGACAACAAACGTTTCTGCCAACCGCTTGGTCGCACTCTCAAGTTCATCCTTTTCGAGCAGAAACTTGAAAGCCTCAATTCCCTCGGACACGTCGCGAATCACCTCGCTTGCCATGGCATCCAGCGTGCCGACAGTTGGCGGCATCCCGGTTGTATTTGCAAATAAACTTTTCGCTTCCCCATCAACGCGCAATTTACTATCCCCATCACCAAAAATACTTCGGTAAAACCGCGTCGCGATGAGCACGTGCTGAAATCGCCGCTGTACAAACAATTGCACAATCAATGCCTGAAATTCGATCTTCGTTTGCAGTTCCTGAAGTTCGCGTTTCGTTTTGTTTACATTGAGGAGCGCATTCACTTCCGCCAAGCGGGTCACAAAGGGCTGCATGGTCACATCCCGCTGAAGTTGCAGGTTCTTGCTCCATTCAGCAGCAGCAGCAGCGTCTTTCGGCGCGGCCCCGGTCAGCACGCTTCCCTGAGCCGTGATGCGTTGATTCCGCTCCAACCGCTGACGATCCGCTTCGAGCGTGGCATCCGCCTGCTGGAGGCGATCCATATTGCGTCTCGCCATCCATGCGGAATATACTTGGTTTCCGATCGTGTCGCAAAGCCCTGCATCGCGGCGAAATTCGGCCGCTTTCGGGAGGAGGCCAAAAGCTTCATCCAACGACCTTGAATCAACCCGGTTCGGACTTAGTTTATTGAGAATTTCAAATAGAATCGAGTTGTATGCGCGGTCCTGCTCTTCCGATTCTTCTGGAGCGCTGAGGAACTTCTCAAACCGGGCCTCGAAAAGGCGGTTGTTGTTGATGTTCCATGATTTCCCATTCCACTGGATTGTCTCAGACCCCGGGTCAAAGAATGGGGTGTCGCCTCCAAGGAATGAACTCGTCGAGGGACTGCCGCCTCCACCACCCGGCGCGCCCTGACTGGGGCTTTGAGTCGGCGATTGGGCAGGAAAGTCTGCAACTTGCGCAACGGCTGAGCCGCTCATAGCAAACGAGAGAGCCAAAGAAAGTATCTTTTTCATGCTTTGGTCAGATCGAGCGCTCGCAGGATTCCATTTTCAGTAACCTCAATTTTTAAAATAAACCGCTGGCCTCGCTGGATGTTGATGTGACTGAGAGAGGCGGGGATTAACATGGGCACAACATCACTGGTCGCATCAATCTGGACAGAAATCAACCGACCCAAGGATGGCGAATATCCCAGCTGATTCAAAACCTCGCCTTTTACTTTGTAGGTATTTCCCCGAAGGCTATTGGAGTTCTCCAGATACGCCTGCACCTCCAACGGAGCCGTTGTCCGGAACGCCTCGCCTGATGTGCTAAGTAAAAGACCGCCGAGGCCAAATGCAAGAATGAGGACGACAATGCCTCCAAGGAGCCATATGGGATTAGAAGATGATCGGGAACGACGTGCCACAGCAGTGTTTTAAAGGGTTCGGGGCGCAGATTCAACCCGAAAGCCAAAATCGGGCATCATGTAACTAAAATATACGGCGCTAGGAATCAATAAAAGTCCGCAGCAATGAGCTGCCCGGTTACGGATCCAATAAAGACGCTTACCTCGGCCCTCAGAGGAATCCGGTAGTTATCGTCAGAAATCCATACCGTACCGGAGCGAAACCGCTGATGCGGGGTGAGACCAATCGGACGATTTTTTTTAAATTCAATTTTCTGTATCCTTAGATCAAGTCGGATCGCGGGAATCTCACGCTCCATGATTCGCAATTTTTCCCGCAAAACGACGTTAAGCTCGATTTGATATGCTGAATCCCCGGGAAACCCGATAATCTTCAGATGATCGCCATCGTTTAACGGCTGGCTACGGACAAAAAGCACCCCGCCTAGTATATCAAAAGGCTCTTCGATACGAATGCGTTTCCATTTGGCACTGAGCTCAGGGTCAGGATTCACTCGCCGAAACCTCTGCACTCCATCGACCCCGTTAAAGGCCACACGGGTCTCGATATTTCTGTTGCGATAGACTTCGTATTGTTCCAACCATCTCCCGCGAAGCTGATCGCGGTCGATGATCGCATCATGACGGGCGTCCATTCTCCAAAGCAGCCTCGCAAGGCCAATCGTCCGTCCTTCGACCTTCACACGCAGGTCTTCGTTGCCCGGACGGTAATTTACCGTCGCAGTGGCAGCATCAATCAAATCGGACCAACCAAACGCATATGTCAAACGGCACGCTGGCAGAGGTGGAAATGTCCCCGGGGCCGTGGGCGAAGACCGGAATTCAGTAGCCCAGCTGACCTGAAAAAGACCGATCGCAAATCCCACCCCCAGCACGCACCTAAGGGGGAGTCCAACGATCACGGTGCGCCAGATGGTAGAGATTCAGAGTCAGAATTTGGAATCACCGGGATGAGTCGATCTGACGCCAGCCATCCATTGGCTCCGGTCGACGTTGTGACGTAGGTCCAAGAACCTCGTGGCGAAATGACTCCCACTGCAGACCCTGGATTTAGAGACAGCACCGTTGCCGAATTCTCCGCAGGTCCAGATAATACCTTGACTTCAGCCCCCGCCGAAATCACAGCGAGATTTGCATCCGCAATCCGAGGGTCGGAAACATATCCCATCGAGAAAAAAGCCGATCCGATTAAAAGCGCGGAGATCGCAATCGCAAAATGCCACCGGGATTGTGGTCCCGAGAATATCATCCAACCCAGCCACAGCGCACCAATCCACCCCAGGACCATGCCCGCAATGAGCAATGTTTCCGGATGCACAAAAGAAACGACATCGTCCTGCCACGACCGCGGTCGCATCCCGATATTGTGCTGTGCGGCGAATGCCGAATACCGGTTTTGGGCCACTCGCAGACCGGGATCCAGAATCAATGCTCTTTGGTAGTTAATTGCGGCATCGACGATGTTCCCAGCGTCTTCCTGGGCGACAGCGAGATTATAGTAGATTTGTGGGCTCGGGCCACTGCTCGCAAGGCGCGCTTCGATTTCCGAAATAGAGGCATTATCGTTCTTGGTTGGAGGCTCAGCGGCGATACTGGCAACCACTAAGCAGCAGGAAATTAATGCGATTAACAATCGATTCATGGCTGCACCTTTTTCAAAATCGAGACTACTTCAGATTTCGATTCGAGTAATTGCTGCTCGGATTGGTCCATCCCGCCTCCAAAGCGGGATTCATCCACCGCTGATAAAAATTGCCGCAGCCGTTCCGCGTATTCAGCGTATTGGGGATCGGCTGCCATGGCGTCTACGCGCGACCACGCCCCAACCTGACCAGAAGTCTCAGCGTCAAACTCCAGAACGTTCACCACTGCGCCACCGAACTCCTTATCGCTGGTTCTAGCGACGCTTGCAATCAACGCCTGACGCATCCGCTTCCGCTGAGCCATTTTTCCAGCATCAGTAGCATTTTGTTTCCGAACCCAACCGGTGACTATCAAGACAATCACCGCAATAGCCACGATCCCATTGAGAATCCACGCGCCTCCGCTTCGGATCCATGGGGAAAAACCCCGCGCAACCGATGGTGCAACCACTTCCTCAGGAGTAACCAAGGGCGGGGGTTCCGATTGCACACCAGGCTCAGTCGTTGCCACCGCACTCGAATTTGGATCCACCGACGCGGCGGCAGTCGCCCGCACGGGCACAGGCGCCGCATTCAATGTGACATACTCCTCACGATCTGGATTAAAAAAGCTGAACTCCGCTCCCGGAGTCGCGCTCTGGTCTGTGCGCGCCACCAGCATGAAATCGAATTTTTTCCGCCCGCCGTAGCCGATGCTATCATCCGGCTGAAAGTTCTGTGTCGGCGGATAACTCTGCCATCCCTCTTCGTTCACCAGCACCGGATCGCCCATGGCATCAAAGTTGCCACGTCCCGAGACAGTCACAGACATCGTCACCGGCTCGCCCGGACCTACTTGGTTTGGTGCCGCGTCTGAAGACAGTGTAAAATCTCCGACGGCTCCCGAGAACTTTTCCGGACGCCCCTCCTTCGGTAACGGCTTCACAGTCAATAGCGTGGGTTCGGATGCCACAGTCAACTGCCGCGCCTGCCCAATACCGGGCATTCCCGACCCACCAAAAAATTGATTGAAAATATCATCGATATTCCCCATCGAGCTCATCGGAACACGCGTGATACAATCAAGGGTGACGGCAGGGATCTCGATCTGTCCCGACTTTAACGGCGTGATTGATGTGCGGAACGAAAAGACATGATAGTTGGCATTCCCCACCTGCTGCTCCCCCCGCTGAGGGTCCGGCAAACGCTGCACGGTGAACCCCTCGCCTGAGAAACTCGGACGGTTACCCGAAATCTCAAACTGATAGGCTTGATTGAAATAGAAGCGCACCTCAACGGGCACCACCTCGCCAACAAACACGGATTCCTTAGGAAGAATGAACTCAGCAAACGCAAGTCTATCTGCACTCGGATCCGCACTCGAATTCGTCGCAGATGGAGGTGCCTGGCTTGCCATTCCCTGCCCTGGTGTCACAGGAATCGCTCGTTGAATCTGCGTTCCAGGGGAGCCCGCATCGACCTGGAGTTCGAGCGGGCGCGTGCGCTCCAGCTTGCCGTCCACGGTGACGTCAATGGATGGAATCTTAAAAACTCCCTCCCGATCCGGATAAATCGTAAAACTATAAACCGCAGAGGTTTTCATCCGAAAATTGATGATCTCCACACGCGTCTGCTGGCCGGTGCGCTGAATCTGTAACCCATCCACCGCGATCGACTGAGGCAGAACCACATTCGTTGAACCATCCACCTCGACCATCAATTGCACGGGGATCCCTACGCTCGTCTGATTGCGCGAGAGTTTAGCCATGATAGCTGCGTTGGCCGCGCTCCCCGCGGCCATTATGGCAATTACTGCCCCCGCCGCCATCCATCGGAAATTTTTCAACGTTATATTCATCACACGCTTCTACCAATCCCGCAACACATCCTGAAGCTGTCGGCGTTCTCGAAATTGGATCTGATCTTCTTCACTCTCCATGGCTCGCAGCAGACTTCGAGCCTGCGCCTCAGACATTTCACCCTCGCGCTCCTCGGTTGCCTCACCATCCTGTGGTTCTCCTTGAGGTTCGGACATATCCGGATTTGCCTGCAAATCACCTTCTTTCTTCTCGCCAGGTGTAGGCTGGGGAGTCGGGGCAGACTGACCATCGCGATTCTGCTGCGGTGAACTCTGCGGGGTCTGCTGTTCGTCTGGTTGCTGTTGATCCTGCTTCTGGTCCTGCTGTTGATCCTGCTTCTGGTCCTGCTTCTGGTCCTGCTCCTGATCCTGCTTTTGATCCTGCTTTTGATCCTGCTTTTGATCCTGCTTCTGGTCCTGCTTTTGCTCCTGCTCCTGATCCTGCTTTTGGTCCTGCTTTTGATCCTGCTTTTGATCCTGCTTTTGATCCTGCTTTTGATCCTGCTTTTGATCCTGCTTTTGATCCTGCTTTTGATCCTGCTTTTGATCCTGATCCTGCTCCTGATCCTGCTCCTGCTGCTCTTTTTCAGCCTCATCGAGAAGCTTCTGAACAAGATCCCGATTTTCTTTGGCTAGCCGATTCTCCGGCTCACGGGTGAGGACATCATCGTAGTGTTTGATCGCATCCTTCCAGTCGGTGATTCTGGCTTCACTGGATTTCGCCCCTTCTCCGCGGCGAACCAGGGCGTTGGCAAGGTTGTATGTCACCTTGTTCCTCAACGCCTCGTCTTGAGTGAGCAGCGCACCCGTAAAGTAGTCAATTGCCCCAGGGAAATCTCCCAACTGATACGCCGAGGCACCGGCATTAAACTGGAGTTTATCACGATCGGGGCTTGTGGTTGCGTCGGACTGAAATGCCTGCAGCGCCGATTCGTAATCCCCGGCATTGTATTTCTCCACCCCGGTTTGCGCAGCAACATCGAAACAGGTAGCACCAAAAACCAAAGCGCTGATCACGGTGGTTCGCGCACCGTTGCGCGCCTCAGCAGGCCTCCGCCGACGGCGCCCCTCACCCACTAACATCCAAATTGCAAACAACCCCATAGCAATGCCCAGTGGCCATTGGTACTGCTCCACCGGTTGACGCGAGGCCAGCACTCCCGTCTCAACCTGCTCCAATGGCTCAATTCCATTAGTGAAAATCAATCGCGCTGCATCTGGATTAAGCGGAGTGTAGAAGCCGCCCGTAATCTCTGCAATTTCGGTAAGTCTTGCCACATCGAGCTTGGTCAAAACGGGCTCTCCTGCGGAATCCCGCACAAAATCCCTGCGTCCATCAATGGTCTGAATGGGAATCAGTGATCCTTCTTCAGAACCGATTCCTACGGTGAAGATCCGGATCCCCTCCCCTTCGGCGCGTTTGGCAACAGCCAACCCATCGGTATCCAGTTCCTCTCCATCCGTTAAAACAACCAATGCTCGGACCACACCCTCGGCTTTTCCAAACGCGTCAATCGCAGTTTGGATTGCAGCTCCGATATTCGTCCCTCCCCTCGGAATCAAATCGGTATCGAGTTCCTCAATCGAAGAAAAGATCGCATTCCGGTCTAATGTTAACGGCGCTTGCAAGAATGCCGATCCCGCAAAAGCAATCACAGCGACCCGGTCCCCGGACAGCATGCGCGCGAGGTCCAACGCGACGAGCTTTGCCCGCGCCAAGCGCGTGGGCGGTACATCCGTCGCCAGCATACTGCGTGAGACGTCGAATGCCATAATGACATCGCGCCCGGTCGTTTTGATTTCTCTCTGGATGTATCCGAGGCGGGGTTTTGCCAGCGCGACGATTACCAAAGCAAATATCGAAACTACCAGAGCAAAGCGAAAAATCCGGACCGAATGGCTCACTCCGGACGCGAGTTGCTCTCTCAAGCGGGGCGCGACGATGCGGGTGATCAACTGGTTCCGCTTGATCTGGGCACGCCAATATACAACAGCTAGAGCTGGCACAACAAGCAGCGCCCACAGCCACTCCGGCTGTCCGAAAGCAAGAGCAGTTTCTACGGCAGTCGTCTCCATAAAGTTTGTGATCCTACAGTTTCAACTAAAAGGAAAATGATTCCGGCCATTAGAAACCACGGGAACAAATCCTCGTATTGCGCGATCTTCTCGATCTCGATCTTGGACTTTTCCAGCTTGTCGATCTCCCCGAAAATTTCAGCCAGCGAACGCGTGTCCGTGGCGCGAAAATATTGTCCTCCAGAAATTGAAGCGATTTGCTTGAGGACGTTTTCATCGAATTCCACCGGCACATTGCGATACACCGTTCGACCAAAAGCATCAGTCATCGGATAGGGGGCATTTCCACGGGTTCCCGCACCAATCGTATAAATCCGAATCCCCAGCGCCTTCGCAGCTTCGGCCGCAGTCAACGGCATCACTTTGCCGGCATTGTTGTCTCCATCCGTAAGCAAAACAATGAGCTTGGTTTTTGCTTCCTTGTTCTCCAATCGCTTGGCGGCCGAAGCAATCGCCGACCCGATGGCAGTGCCGTCCTCGACCAAGCCGATTTGCACGCGCTCCAGGTTGCGAATCAGCCACTCGTGATCGAGTGTCAGCGGACTCACCAAATAGGGACGCCCCGCAAATGCAACAATCCCGATACGATCATTTGGCCGCTCGGTAATAAATCGCTCAGTGACCTGACGCACCGCATCAAGCCGGTTTGCACGCTGGTTGCCAATCGAAAAATCCTCCGCTTTCATCGATCCCGAAACGTCAATGGCAAGCATGATGTCGATACCGCTGGCTTCCACACGCGTGATCGTCGAGCCCAGTTGTGGTCGCGCTGCGGCGACCGTGAAACACGCAAGTGCCACCAGCGCCAGCGAGGTGAGCAGACCACCCACGCGCGACCGGCGACGACTTCCGATTTTTTCCAGCGCGCCGGTTGATGAAAAGACGACGCCAGGAGTGCCGCCAAACCGGCCTTTCAGCCAGGCGATCGCTGGCAACAGCAATAGCAACGATAGCACCCACGGGTGTTGAAACGTCATGCCACCAAGCTCCATGCCGTTCACAACTTTACCTCCTCAGTCCGAGCCGTTGCGTTTTGGATAAGGCCTTCTGCTGCGGATAGTAACCTGCGGCACTCGTCGGGACCTGCTGTCATCCGCGCAAATTTAATCATATCCGCCAACTCCAGAAAATCTGACAGCATCTCAAACTGTTCTTCCGTGTAGGTGGTGCGACCCTGCATCGCATCGAGGAACTCACGCGTCGTCTGACGTGTGGCCAACAGCCCCTGCGACTCCTCGATATACCTGCGCAAGACCTCGGACACTTCGATGCTAAAAGGATATGCCTGCGCTCCCTCGACCTGCCCACGCAAGGCGTCGATCCGCTTCATTGCTCGTTCCGTCGCCGTCGTGACGCGGGATTTGCGCTTTCTCAGAAAGAAAAACCAAACCAGGAAGCCGACTACCGCAAGCACCGCGATCGCTGCGGCCACGACCATCCACACTGGATAGGGAAAAAATCCAACTGGAGGCAGAATGTCGTGGATTGGCACCGGAGTGGCCGATTCCTCGGGCATCATGCTGACATCCTCCGCTCCCGCTTTTCAAAAAATGCCCGCAATGGCATCAAGTAATCCCGGTCGGTTCGCAGTGGAACCACATCGATCCGGCGCTGACGGAATACCCGCTCCAACTCCTCGTGACGACGGTCTTCCATCGCGGCAAACGCCGCCGACACTCCCCGATTGGAAGTATTGATTTCGATCTGGCGACCCGTTTCCGCGTCTTCGAGCGTTAGGATACCGACGTTCGGCAGCGTCTCTTCGCCGGGATCAATTACTGGCATCGCCACAAGGTCATGCCGCTTGCCGGTGACCGTAAGTGCCTTCACGAAATCTCCGCTGATAAAATCCGAGATTACAAAGACGACCGCCTTGCGCGAGACGACCTTATTCAAATAATCGAGGGCAACCGACACTGCGGTCCCCCGCCGCTTGGGTTCAAAATATAACATTTCCCGAATCAACCGCAGCGTGTGCAAGCGACCCTTCTTTGGGGGTATGAATAGCTCGACTTCATCGGTGAACAAAAGCAGGCCGACCTTGTCGTTGTTCTGGATCGCACTGAATGCCAGGATCGACGCGACCTCCGCGGCCAGCTCTCGCTTGCTCGAATCAACACTGCCATAGGTCCCTGACGCGCTCACGTCCACGAGGAGCATCACAGTCATCTCACGCTCCTCGGTAAACTTCTTCACATACGGCACATTCATCCGCGCCGTCACGTTCCAGTCGATGCTCCTGATGTCGTCGCCGGGCGTGTATTCGCGAACTTCCTCGAAGTTCATGCCCCGGCCTTTGAAGACGCTGTGATACGCCCCGGCAAAGGATGAATCCACAAGCCGCCGGGTCCGCAATTCAATGCGACGAATCTTTTTCAGGATGTCTTTTGCGTCACGCATTTGGGAAAAAAATGGATACCGACATGGTGGGCACGATGCTCATGGAGCAGGTGGTCTCGCGGTCGGAGGATTTGTCTCCAACCACAATCCTCCACTCAGGGTACGGCGATACCGGCAAAAATCTTTTCGACAATAGTCTCGCTGGTCACGGATTCCGCTTCGGCCTCGTAGCTGACTGCCACGCGGTGCCTCAGGATATCCAAACCGACCGACTTGACGTCCTGCGGCGTGACATAGCCACGACCGGCAAGGAATGCCTGCGCTTTGGCAGCAAGCGTGAGATAGATCGTCGCACGCGGTGAAGCGCCGTACCGGATCATTCCATCGAGATTCAGCTTAAACGAACGTGGTTCGCGTGTCGCCCACACGATGTCGACGATGTAATCTTTGACACGATCGTCCACGAAAATCTCATTCACAACCCCGCGCGCCCTGATGATGTCTTCGGGCGAAACGACGGCCGTCACTTCCAGCTTCGGAGCGGAAGTCGCCATGGCGTCGAGGATTGCACGTTCTTCAGTGCGGGTAGGATAGCCGACATGCACCTTTACCATGAACCGGTCCAACTGCGCCTCGGGAAGCTGGTAGGTCCCCTCCTGCTCAATCGGGTTCTGCGTGGCTAGCACGAGAAACGGATCCGGAAGTTTGAATGTCTTATCGCCAATCGTCACTTGCCGCTCCTGCATCGCCTCAAGCAACGCACTTTGGACCTTGGCGGGCGCTCGGTTGATTTCATCAGCCAGAATCAGGTTGGAAAATATCGGCCCTAACTTGGTGGAGAACTCCCCTTCGCGCGGATTGTAGATTAATGTTCCAATCAAATCTGCGGGTAGCAAATCCGGGGTGAACTGAAGCCTTTGAAACCCCGTGTGGATACAAGATGCGAGCGTCCTAACCGTCAGTGTCTTCGCGAGGCCGGGCACACCCTCGAGCAAGACGTGACCATTTGTGAGCAGCCCGGTGAGCAACCGCTCGATCAACACTTTTTGCCCTACCACTACCTTGCTGATTTCCTGCATCAACGGCTGCACCCAATGGCTGGCCTGTTGAACTTCCTGATTCAATTCCTGTGTGCTGCGACTCATACGACTAGTTATGGGGTTTAAAGAGATATACCGCTTCGGACACATGCCCGGCGATGTTAAATTCGACAGCGTTCAACGCTTAATGTTCGAAAGTTTCGTTCGCCTCGTGAAAGAAAGTTTCTCCCGAAGCAAAACGAAGCTGCGCGCTACGGCACGGTTTCCGGTTGCACATAAGCACCCACATCAAACTCGTCGCCGACATTGACATTATCGTAGCGCTCCTTATTCCGGAGATCCACCTCGTATTCCTTCGTTGACCCATCCCGGAATTTGACGTCCACAAAGATGAGATACCGTCCATCAAATACAGCCGCGGCCACACCGCCCGCACCGATCACAACCTGCTCTTCCCGCTGAGCAATGAATTCCTTTTTCGTCACTATACCGCGCATGCGCGCATCGGTGATCTGATTGCCGGTAAAAAAGACCGCGTAAAAGACCACGCCAAGCACGAGAACACCGATGCCGACTGCCCCAAAGATCAACGAAATCGGGGTCTTTACTTCAACTTTGCGGGGATCGGATTTGCTCACTCTTTGAAAGTAATCTCATTCGGCCGCGTGATTCAATCACGAATGGCTCACACGCTCCAGCAATCCACGCGGCCACTCACTAGTCGCGCTGCCAAGTCGGCTTGTTGTCAAAAACCCAGTGGTAATAGTCACGCCGACCCAATTGGGATCCGGCATCTTCATCAAGAAACACTTTGGTCACCGGATGCATTTGCAATACCGATGCCGGATTGCTGGCAGTCACCGGCCCCTCGACAGCACCCGCCACCGCAGCCGCTTTGGATTCGCCAAATGCCAGCAGGAGCGCCGTGCGTGCTTCCATGATCGTTCCGATGCCCATAGTAATGACATGGTGTGGCACCTCAGCGGCAGACTCAAAATACTGCGCGTTATCCTCGCGCGTGCGCCGAGTGAGTGTCTTGATGCGTGTGCGCGAAGCCAATGACGACCCCGGCTCATTAAATCCAATGTGGCCATCAGACCCGATGCCCAGCACCTGCACATCGATTCCACCAGCTCCACGAATATCATCCTCGTAGCGTTGGCAATAGGCGGGGACGTCTTCGCCTGTAAGTAATCCCGTGGGGATGTGTACCCGCTGGCGATCGACGTTGATATGGTCGAAGAGGTTCTCCCACATGAAGCGGTGGTAGGACGCCACATGATCTGGCGCCAGACCCAAATACTCGTCGAGGTTGAAGGTCGTCACACCTGAGAAGTCCAATCCCTCGTTCCGATGCAACCGGATCAATTCCGCATACAACCGGAGCGGAGTGCTCCCGGTTGCGAGGCCGATGACAGCGTCCGGTTTTCCCCGAATCACCCGGGCAAGGTGTCGAGCTGCAAGGGCTGAGGCAGCATCAGCATTGGGTTGAATGATGATCTCCATGGCTACTGAGAAAGAGAATTTTCGAGGTGGTCTTGGATATTTTGCCGGAGGCGGTCCACGTATTTCAGCGTGAATGGGAGCAGTTCCGAGGGGTCCGCTCCGATCAATGGCGTTAAGTCGATGGCCAATGCCGCATCCGAAATCGCATCGCCTTGTTTAGCATTCAGAAATGTCGCATTGGCCTTCCGTCTTCCTGCAACCGCGAGGTCGTATCGCTTACCACCCGCAATCTGCGAATCAAAAACCCCATTGAGGGCACTGGCAAGATGAGCGGATCCGCTCACATCCATCACAATCTTCTCTGCATCGTCGAGCCAGTCGAGACCCCGCCACCCTTCACAGCCATAAAGCCGTTGGGGACGCCCGGAGGCGGGCAGTTGCTTGATCGCCTCCATCACCGCCACAAGCACACGGATATGCGTCACATGCTTGTCAGCAGGGTTATGGGTGTAGACTACCTCGGGACAAGTTTTGGCCAACAGCTCGCGCAACTCCTCGACCAGCGCGGTGCCCTGAGGCCGTACGATCGAGCCGCTCGGATACATGAGCTGCGCCACAAAGGAATACCTTCCAATGTCCGCCGCCTGCCGCTGCTCGCGCATTCGAATTTCACAAAGTTCATCGTCCGAAGTGTTGGCATAGGGACCTTTACGGGAGCTTCCTTTACCGTCCGTGCAGATGACTCCACCAAACCAGCGGTCTGCGGAATAAAAGCATTCGGCAATCCCATGGAAAGCCATGAACTCCAGGTCGTCCTGGTGAGCGCCAATGCCCAAATGCGTCGTGCGCGAAAGCCCCGTCTCAGGAGGCAGTCCATCGGGGATGTAAATCTCCGGAGCCCGCATACGCTATTTGTAGAGCGGACCGTAATTCGCGCACGCGCGGAAATCCGCCCCTTCGGTATCCGCTGTCCCAAAGAGGTTCCAGGAAGCCGGACGGAAAACTCGGTCCGGGCTGACATTGTGCATGTAAACCGGAATGCGCAGCATTGAGGCCAGCGTGATATAAAGGTGTCCGACATGCCCATAAGTCATCACGCAATGGTTGGCTCCCCACTGGTTCATCACATCATACGTGCTGCGAAATGCTCCCTCGCCGGTAAGCCGTGGAGCAAACCACGTCGTTGGCCAGGTGGGATTGGTCCGCTGGTCCAAAGCGTCATGCACATCATCGGGAAGTTCGACGGTTTCACCTTCCGCGATTTGGAGCGCTGGCCCGAGACCTCCCGCGAGGTTCAACCGGATCATCGTCGCCTTCATCCCGCCCTTCGTTTTGAATCGAGTGCTGAGACCGCCGCCGGGGAAGTATTCCGTCATCGAGGGATGCCAGGTTGTTGCACCAAGGCAGGCCTGAACTTCCTCATCGGAAATCTCCCAAAATGGTTTCATCGCCGGTTGCCCGTCGGCATCGGATTGTTCACCCGTGCCGTCCAGAGCCGCAGGACCGCTGTTAATCAGGTGAAGCAAGCCATCGGGAACCGCTGGATGCGAAAATGTTTTGCCACTTGCCTCCCGAATCGCATCGAGGCTCCAATACGTGCGCAAATCAGCAAACACCTGCGCAGAATTCGTCAAGAGCCAACCAAAAAGCATGCCTGCGCCATTGAGCGCATCGTTTTCCGTAGCGACGATAATTGGCGCACGCTTTCCATTCCAATCGAACGACGAATTCAGAATCGCTTCAAGGAAATCTCCATTCGGAAAATGGTCCGTCCATTGCCGCTGGCCTTGGAATCCGGAGGCGATGGCGAAATGCCCACGCGCCTGCTCACCCAGGCCCATCTCTGCCAGTTTGGGATTTCCGATCATGAGATCGCGTGCGATGAGCGCCATCTTCACGGAGTCCTCCCATTCTTTATCGATCTGTTCGCGCGAGCGCACACTCGACTCGCCGTTATAATCTTTGCCTTCCGGGCAATGTTTTTTCACCCAGGCGAGCGCGCGGACATATTCGTCGCGGTCGTATTGCTCTTTTTGCATCCGGCCAATAAATTCGGATAGGTCGATCGCTTCGACACGCATTCCAAAATATTGCTCCCAAAGCGATGACTCGACCACCGATCCAGCGATCCCCATGGAGGTTCCGCCCATGGCGAGATACGCCTTGCCCCGCATGATTGCGACGACCAAACCACATCGCGCAAATGTCAGAAGCTTCTCGCGCACGTCAGCCGGAATCGCCGGGTCTCCCGCAGGCCGGACATCCCGTCCGTAGATACCGAATGCAGGTATTCCCTTCTGCGTATGACCCGCCAACGCCGCAGCAAGATAAACCGCGCCCGGCCGCTCCGTCCCATTGAATCCCCAAATCGCCTTTGGCAGGTGCGGATCCATGTCCATGGTCTCGGATCCGTAACACCAACACGACGTTACAGTGATGCTGAGCCCAACCCCTTCACGCCGAAATTTCTCCGCGCACGCAGCCGCCTCCGCAACGCCACCAATCGTCGTGTCAGCAATCACACACTCCACTGGCGAACCATCCGGATAGCAGAGCTCGGAAGCAAAAAGTGCCTCCACCGCGCAGGCCTGCGCCATGGTTTGATCTTCAAGCGATTCACGCACGCCGCCAAGGCGACCGTCAATGGTTGGACGAATTCCGATTTTGGGATACTGGGTCAGTTTCATTAGATAAAAAACGGGGCGCTGCCATCATTTAACCGCACCGGAGCACGCGATCAGCAGGTGATAAAAATGCTGCCGGAGCGTTCGGCGGGATTGAGCGGTTAATTCATCGAGAACGGGCTGTACACCGACTCCTCGTAGCCGGAGTCATAAAATCCATCGACAATCGGTTCATTGTAACCAAACGGCGCCTCGTCCTGAGCCAGCGGGGTATTATAATACTGGTCCGCCTGCTGCTTCTTCGAGCGGGCCGCAGCTGCTGGAGGCTGATACGCATAGAGTCCTTCCGTTTCGCCCAAATAATGAACCACCTCGGACGACGCACCTGCCGCAGTAAGACCATCGATCTGCGACGGCGTCAGGCTGTATACTTTCTCCGTACTCTGGAGATAGCTCACGATGATGTGGCTTGGCACTCCGGCCCGCACGAGCGCAACGATGTCGTTATACGCAAGCGCCTGCCCGGTGTAAACTTTCTCATAGGTGCTGCCCGTCACCCCGCGGGACGACAGGGCATCGGTGATCTGGGAATCCACTGCCGGCCCCGAAGCACATCCAGATACCAAAACAGTGAGAGCGACGGCGAGAGCGCAGGCAAGGGGACGGGAGATCTGAAACATGAGTAA
>JBDNGG010000064.1:0-7168 GCA_041689405.1 Terrimicrobiaceae bacterium
GTTCAAGGACACATTTTTCCAAGGCATCCCCTTTCCGTCGCCATTATGGAACTTCGACCGCGACCGAATCAGCGTCGGGCGCGGAGTCTGGGGGCATCTAAATCGCGCTCCTCCGTAGTCATTCCATTCGCCGACTTCAATAGCGGGAAAGTGACTTTTGTTCTTACAAGACCCAAGGCCAATGAAGGCCGGACTAGTTTACTCAATCATGGCGCTCGACCGTCTATTGGCGCAATGCCAGGACATCCCGCTCGTAATTTTTTACTGCAAGCATCCAGGCGCGGTCACCGGGAGTTTGATTGCGTTGGCAGAATTCCTCCCAGACTGCGCCCAGCGGGAGTGTTTTACTTTCTTCCAGAAGAGCTAGCCGCGAGGTGAAGTCATTTGCTTTCTCGGCGTCACGCAGCAGTGCGGCGGGCTCAAGGAGCGCTGCTAACAGCGCCTTCAGCGTCGAGCGGGATCCGAGCACCCACGCAGCCACGCGGTTGATGCTGGCATCAAAAAAGTCGAGCCCGATGTGGGTGCGCGGCAGAAAGTCACCCCGCACCAGTTCTTCCATGATACTCCGGGTAGGATCGTCAAATAGAACGACGTGATCACTGTCCCACCTGACCCCACGACTCACATGCAGCAGCAGGCGCGGGACGAATTGCAAGACAGACGAGATTTTGTCGGCGAGGTTTTCAGTCGGGTGAAAGTGTCCCGCATCCAGGCAATAGAGAATCTGCCGCTGCACCGCGTAGGCGAGGTAAAATTCATGACTTCCAACGACGTAGGATTCGGAGCCGATGCCAAAAAGTTTACTTTCTACGGCATCAAGGTGATGTGCCGGATCCAAGGATTCCGCGAATACGGCATCCAATGAATTGGCGAGGCGCTCGCGGGGTGTTTTGCGGTCAAATGGCAGGTCTTTGGATCCGTCGGGAATCCAAACATTCGTCACCGTCGGCGTTCCCAACTGACGACCGATCTCGGCGCCGATCTTGCGGCAGGCAACCCCGTGTTCGATCCAGAAATTTCGCACGGTCGGATCCGGATGCGCGAGCGTCAGGCCGTCGTTGGCGAGGGGATGGGAAAAGAAACTCGGATTGAAATCCATCCCCATGCCTCGCTCCTTGCACCAGTCGATCCACGTTTGAAATTCCGCTGCTGTGTAGGCATTACGGTCGAGTTTTTTGCCGTCCAAGTCCGCATAGCAAGCGTGGAGGTTCAATCGATGATTGCCAGGAATCAATGAAAGCGCCTGATCGAGATCGAGCCGGAGTTCTGCGATGGTGCGTGCCTTGCCAGGATAGTTCCCCGTGGCTTGGATGCCACCTCCGGATAGCTCGGCTCCGGCAGTCTCAAATCCCCCCACATCGTCACCCTGCCAGCAGTGCAGCGATATGGGCGTTGACGATAAAATCGCAAGCGCGCCTTCCGTATCGACACCGAGATCGGCATATTGCTGGCGGGCAGAGGGGTAGTTGCTTGTCATGGGATTCTGTGTGGGTATTGGGAAGAAACTGAATCATCAGGACTTTGACGTCAAGCCACGCGGATGCATGGCTTGCTGCCGGGATGCGGGAGTGTTCAAGTTTCGCAGGTATCCCAAAAAATTCCGGGAAAAATGCTCACTGAGGATCTGACCTGGGACGAAAACCAAGAGATCCGTGAGGTCTTGAATTCCGGACCTGTGGAATGGCAATATTAAAAACACTCTTCCATAATTTGCCTCACCGCAGGTGTCCTTGTGAGGTCCACTCCACCCAGCCGTCGCTGCCGGTCCACGACCTGATCCGCAGTGAGGGCTGGAAATTTTTCATCATGTCCCACATCGTGTAACACAGACTCGTCCGGTAGCTGCCGGTGTCGCAGTGCAGATGAGCCCACGCGTTTTTAGGGAGCTTATTCATTGTGTGCATGAATTGATCTGCAACTACAGCTGCGGGTAAACTTCCGTCTTGAAAGGCGATTCGATGAGAGGAAAATCGCGCCGCGGCAATCATGCGGGCGGGAGTGGCCGTGGTCCGCACATCGAAGACCAGATCAATCGCCTGCCATGCAGCCGGGTCGTCACTGTTTCAAAAAACTGGTGGCAGGACCCGCTCGGAGTTGGGTCCAAGATGCACCGGCCCTTGGAGAGGTTCCGCAAGCGGCGGAGGTTGATTCAGCACCATTGAGGGTCCGGGAGCGGCTTCGGCTTAAGAAAATCAAAGATCCCTGCGTGGGCTGACGGTAGGCTCATTAGCACCATACAGACGAGCACGGGGATCGCGTGATTTGCCCGGATAGCGGTCAAGCGGCGGGGATTTTGCTGTAATCGATGGTATGCAGACGTTCCCGGTGTGCACCGAGCTTAGGAATGCAATCGATGAGTGCCCGGGTATAGGGATGTTGGGGATTTCGAAGCACCTCTTCCGCAGTGCCAAACTCCACAATCTCTCCGCGGAACATCACAGCTACTTTATCGCAGAGGTTTTTGATGATCGCGAAATTATGCGTGATCAAAATCAATGACATGTCGAACTTTTGCCGCAGTTCCCGAAGTTGATCGAGGATTTGCGCCTGGATAGTTACATCCAGTGCCGTGGTGGGCTCGTCCGCGACCAGTAACTTGGGCTGGCAACTCAGAGCCATCGCAATCATTGCCCGCTGCTGCATGCCGCCGCTCAGTTGGTGCGGGTAATCACGCATCCGCTGCGCGGGGTTGACGATGCCGACGGCATCCAGCCACCGCACCACCTCGGCATCGACGTCCTTCACTTCCGGGCGGTGCAACCGGATCGCTTCGGCGATTTGCGAGCGGATCGAGTACACCGGATTCAGCGACGTCGAGGGTTCTTGAAATACGTAGGCGATGCCGCCGCCACGCACTTTGCGCAACTCCGCCGGTGAGAGCTTTAACACGTCGCGACCTTCAAATAAAATCTCTCCGCTACAGAATTCCGCCGGCGGTGTTGGCAGGAGGCGCGTGAGTGCGAGTGCCGTCACACTTTTTCCGCTTCCGCTTTCGCCAACAATGGCAAGCGCCTCTCCTTTTTGTACTTCAAAGGAAATTCCCCGCACGGCCTCGGTCGTCCCGGACTCTGTGCGGAACTGGATGCGCAGGTCTTTGATTTCGAGGAGCGGTTGGGTGCTGGACATGAGATGGTGAGTGGTTACTGGGTTTCGCTTTTCGATGATGCCGCCCGGCGGAGCGCATCACCCGCCAAATAAAATGCGAGTGCCGACAGAAAAATCGCAAGTCCCGGAAAAAGAATCAACCACCATGCATCCAAGATGTAGCTTTTCCCGTCGGAGATGATATTCCCCCACGTCGCCTGCGGCGGTTGGACACCAAATCCGAGAAAACTCAACCCGGCCTCCGTCAAGATTGCGTCAGGAATACCCAGCACCGCTGTAACAAAAATCGGCGCCGCCGCATTCGGCAGGATGTGTTTAAAAATGATCGCGAATGAATTTTGGCCCAACCCGCGCGCTGCTCGCACATACTCGGATTCCCTCAGGGTCAAAAATTCTGCCCGTACCAACCGTGCGGTGCCGGTCCAACTCACCAGCCCGATCACCACGATGATATTAATTAAGCTTGGACCCATGAGGGCAACTGCGGTGAGGATCAGAAAAAAGGTGGGAAAACACATGATTGCGTCCACCACGCGCATGATCACGTTATCGACCCATCCGCCGAAGTACCCCGACACGGCCCCGACTACGACTCCTATCGCCAGTGATACGAAAACAGCGACAAATCCCACCGAGAGGGAAATGTATGCGCCATGCAGCAGGCGCGCCAACACATCCCGGCCGAGGTTGTCCGTGCCAAGCCAATGCTCCGCTGAGGGCGGTCGCAGCTTTACTTCGAGATTCGTGAGGTTCGGGTCCGCTGGAAACGGAATCCCCAGCAAACTCAAAGTGCCAAACGTGACGGCCACCACAAAAAGCACAGCCACGCACGCCGTGGCGATCATGCCGATCCGATCCCGGCGAAACCGGCGCATCATTCGCTGACCAGGACTTAGGAATTCGTCGTTCATTCCAGTCGTACGCGCGGGTCCACCGCAGCATAGAGGATGTCCGCCAACAGATTGCCCAACAAGACAAGCGCAGCGGTGATGAAATTGAGCGCGACGAGCGTGGAGTAGTCCCGCTCAAGCACGGCCTGGTATCCCAGTCGGCCGATCCCTGGGTACGCAAAAATACTTTCGATGATAATCGACCCGCCGATCAGCGCGGGCAGCAGCCCGCCAATGCCAGTGATCAATGGGCGGATCGAATTCCGCAGCGCGTGTTTGTAGGAAACAGTTTCTTCATCCAATCCTTTTGCGCGTGCTGTGCGAATGTAGTCCTCGCCAAGGGTCTCGATCATGCTTGCGCGGATGTATCGCGACTGTGCTGCGATGCCTCCCAACGCAAGTAACGATGCCGGCAGCGCTAGATGCCATGCGTAGTCGAGCATCTGCGATGCGGCATTGGGAAAGATGGTGCCGTAAGTGCTGGTCCCGAGCATCGGTGTGCCGAACCAGTCGGTGATTCCGATAATCACAAGATAGCTGATCCAAAATCCCGGTAGTGCAAGCATCGCAAAGGAAATCACCGATAACGTGACATCCGGCCATCGCCCGGCATTTCTGGCGGAATAAACCCCGATGAGTAAACCGAAGCTCAGCGAGATGACAATCGCGCAGACGTTCAATGCAAGCGTGGCAGGCAGTCGCTCCCCGATACGCTCCAGCACGGGCCGACCGTCCTTGATGCTTCGCAGATCCCCGGAAAACAGCCCCTTCATATTGAGGTAATATTGCATCCAGATCGGCTCATCCAAATGGAACTGCTTGCGGTAATTGTCCTTCACGGTTTGCGAGATTTTTGGATCAAGTTCCCCCCACGGATACGGGCTTCCGGGCGTGAGTGTGATGATGAAAAATGAAACCAGACTGATGAAAAATACCAGGACCAGCGTAATTAATAATCTGCGGATGATGAAATGAATCATGGCACGGCAACCTCTGCTGGCGGCATTTCATCCGCATATTCGGGTCGGTAAAACCACTGCAAATAATAAGTCCATCCAGCCTTGGTCATCTCCACCGGAGTATCCTTCCAGCCATCTGGTGTGGGGCGTCGGATGCGAAAACTATCCTTCCAGATCACGCTGGTGGAGTCCGGGATGTAAAGAAACAACAAGGGTTGGTCTTCGTAAATGATGCGTTGGATCTTCCCCGCCATCTCGATGATTTTATCTCTGTCGTATTCCTGGCGAAGTTGCTCGATCAGGCGGTCCACCTGGGGGTTATTGTATCCCACGAGGTTCAGTTGATCGGCGTTGGCCTGGGACGAATGCCAGACTTGAAAGGCATCGTAGTCCGGAGGGGTCGTCCATGCGAGCACGAGCGATTCAAATTCCTGCTTCATCACAAATCGGCTGATAAATACCGCCCATTCGTAAATCTCCACCTGCACGTCGACACCGATCCTTTTCAGGTTGTCCTGAACCAGCGTCGCAATGTCCTTCCGTGTCTCGTTGCCTTGGTTGGTAATGAGTTTAAATGACATGCGCTCGCCATCCTTCACGCGGATCCCATCCGGTCCTAATTTCCACCCGGCTTCATCGAGCAGCGCGCGGGCACGATCGGGATCGTATGGGATCGGCACGATGTCGTTATTAGCAAACCAATACATAGGCGGGAAAATCCCCGTGCTTTGCACCCCGTTGCCGTAGAGGACATATTTGATCATCTCCGGGACGTTCACTGCGTGTGCAAATGCCTGGCGCACGCGCAAATCCTGAAACATCGGCATCCGGAGATTCCATCCGACCCAGTTGTATTGTTTCGCCGGAGCATTGAAGACATCAAACCGCTCGTCATCTTCGAACGCCTTGACCGCCCACGGATCAACTCCCCAGTAATCGACCTGACGCGTCTCAAATGCGAGACGATTGGCAATCGGGTCCGGGAGCGTGCGAATCACCACCGCATCCAGCCACGGCGCTCCGTCATAGTATGTCGGGTTGCGCTCCAAGCGGATGAATTCATTCGTCTTCCACTCAGCGAATTTGAACGGCCCGAGCCCGACCGGACTGCGGTGAAAAAATTCATCCCACCACGAGATCGGTTTGCCCTCGAGGATATGGGCCGGGATGATCGACATCGTCCAACTGCTCAGCGCGGGCGAAAACGGCTTTCGGTAGGTCACAACAACTTCATAGGGAGTCGGTGTCTCCAGTGCCTGAATGAGGTCAAAATCCGGCTTCCGGGGTGATCCGATGGATGCGTCGGTGAGCGCCCAAAACGTGAATGCCACATCCTTGGACGTGAACTCGACACCATCCTGCCAAAGCACACCTTCCCGCAAATCAAACCGCACCACGGGCTCCGCGAGAAATTGTAATTCGTCGAGCACCTGGACATTCGATTTCTCCACCTTTTTCGCGGCAAGAAATGCGGTGAGTGCCTCGGAGATGGGTGCGCTATCGCCGAGTGCGGAAATCTCGAAGACGGCATCGTAATCAAACCATTCGCGCACGATATTAAATTCCGGGTGTGCCGCTCGGAACGTCGCCAGCAACTCGCGCGCTTTGTCGCCGACCTCCACCCGCACCTGCACCACCGGAGACATCGGATCGATGGAAATCAAATCGGCGATGACGTTGCTCGTTTCCAGGCCGGGCTGAAGAAAGTCCAGCCGCAGCTCGCGGTCGATTACCACGGCGTCGCGCAGCGTCCACTCCGCCCAGCGGGCTGACAACGTCATCAAAATCTCACGGGCTGCCGAAGCAGACTCGTTGGTCGGGAAAAAGAACGTTGTCGTCTGGCTGAGCTGGAATTCCCTTGCGAGATTCGGCTCGAGCTCCAAGTCGGCGCTGTATTTTAGCAACCCTTCGAACACGAGCGACTCCACCTGACTGGCTGCCGAATCCGTCGAGAGAATCGGGTTGATTTTGGTAGGTTCCCCGATGGAGCCGATGGTCAGTTCATTTTTCTTATTCGTGGATAGCTGCGTTGCATTCCAAAACGCCGCGACGAAGACCGCCACTAATATCAGGGGAACCCCGTAAATGAGAAACTTGATCACGCGCATAGGCCGGTCAACGGGCAATAGCCCATCCAAATATGGCGTCAGACATCAGGAAAATCACAACCCGAAAACTAATCGCATTCGTCCCACTGTCATGCAAAAACTACCA
>JBDNGG010000065.1:0-8003 GCA_041689405.1 Terrimicrobiaceae bacterium
CGGTTTTGCAATCGAGTTACGAATCGTCCAACTTGATCACGTAAACCAAACCAAATATATGAAAAACCCAGTCACCCTCAAACAAGCCATCAAAGGCAAATCACGCGTTCATGCTGCGTTCAGCTTGATCGAGCTACTCGTAGTCATCGCTGTTATCGGCATCATCGCTGCCATTGCGATTCCTAACATTGGTAACCTAACTAGCGGGGCCGCCGTCGCAAAGAACCAGCGTAACGCGCAAACAATTGCATCGGTATATTCTGCGGCACTCGCTGCTGGACATCCTGCGAATGCTGACATGACAACTGCGATCGCAGCTGTTACCGGCGAAGCCCCTCTAGTCGTTCCTCCAGGAGGTGCCAATGCCCCGACCTTCCATGTTCCTAATCTGTCCGTAATTGAAATTGGGCTGGCTGATGATTATCTATTATTTAATAACAGTCAGCTCACTTACAACCCAGATGCCGTAGCCACCAACTAATCCCCGATAACGAAATCAGCACCCTGATTTCACAACCCTATGGAGACCGTTTAGCGTCAGAGAAAAATCCTGAAGCAGACGCTCCGTTGTAGCGCTCGGGCTTCGGCGGTAATCGCCGAAGCCCGTTACAATTTCCCTCCGAATGAATCCTTCCCATCAATATCAGCGGACCCGAGCAGCTTGCCAAGGTTTCTCGTTGATCGAGCTATTGCTGGTGATTGCGATCATCGGGGTGATGTCAGCACTCGTGATTGCTTCATTCTCAAATGCCACGCAGGACTCGCGGCGGGTTCTTGTGCTTCAGCAGCAGGCGGTATTACAGGGAGCATTGAATTCGTGGATTGCGCGTGAAAGCTCAAGCATCAAAACTGGAAGTCTGGCGTCTGCCAAGGCAGCCTATGACCTTACGACCACCGGACTCGCAAAGCTGGCATTGCTTGACGACTACCTAGACCCCTCCACCGCAGGACAATTTGTCGCCCACGCCTCGGTGTCCAACGCACTCAACAGCGACGTGATGGAAAAAACAGGACAGTATATTACTTTCTCCACATGGCCTACAGGTGGATATCCGAAAGTTGACCTCAACCCATGAAAATATCCCGCGATCATTTTGGCTTTTCTCTCGTTGAGGTATTGGTTGCCGTGGCCCTGATCGGGGTTCTCGTGTTTTTGGCGCTTCCTAATATCGTCCAAGTGAAATCCGATAGTGAAACGCACCTCGCAATCGCACGTGCGGAGGCCCTCAATATGTCGATGGCGTCGTTTGTTCAAGCGCAGGGGACGGCAACCGCCACGACAGCGTGGACGGGAAATGACGAAGCCAAATACACGTTAGTCAAACCTTACCTGGCGTTTGCACCAGCCACGCTCGCACTTTACACACCCGGCGGATTTGGGCTGACCTTCCCTGCAAGCGTTGCTCCGCTCACCAAAGTTACTCTAACCAAAGGTGGAACCGCGCTCTCCTATTAAGTACCCTGCTTGGGGCTCCGAACAGCATCGCATGGACGCGAGCGGTCTGACCCTGCCGGAAGTCCTGATCACGATCGCCATCATCGGAATCTTGGCTGGCGTGGCAATCAATTCCTTTTTAGGAAACGTGGAATACGCACGCGAAGGAGTGACCGTAGATTCCTCCGCATCATTAAATCGTGCCGTTAACCACTACGTCCAGATCGCTGGAGACATCGGAGTCGAAGCACAAGCCGGGACTGCAGACGAGGTGGAGGTCATTCAGCTCCTTCAGGCGCGCGACGCAAATCTGCCTGGTTCCCCGTACATTCCGGCCGAGTTTGTGGTTTCCGCTTCCAGCGATTCGGGAAAAATTCGGATTGTTTGGAGCGGGGAGTATTTTCAAGTAATTCCCGTGGGCGTTGCTGGCGGTGGGATAGTGATTGCGCCCTGACGATTTTCGAACGAAATATGAGCTGTGGCAGATATTGAGCAACTAATTGCATCGGAGCAACATGACCGTCTTTTTGTGGAGCTGGAAAAAATGGGTAAGAGCTGCCCGGACGCAGATTCGGTAAGGGTGGGAAGCCTTGCCGAGGCGGTGGGCGCTGCAAATGGCGTCGATTCGAAACGGGCGTTACAATGGCTCGCTGAGCAGTTCGGGATCATGCCGATGGACTTGGCGCGTCCCGTTTGTTCCACGAAGGCAGAGCAAATGTTCCGGAAGCTGGCCCGGCAGAATGTGGCACCCGACCCATGGATGCCGTTTGGCACCGTGGGGCTCGTGCTTTTATGTGCGCATTTCGATCCCTCCGCAGAAGAGGCATGGGGGATCCCCGACTTTCTCTATTCTAAAATTCTCGTAAGCAGTGCGCAATACGAGGCGCTGAAATCCGATGTGGCGCAACGCATCAGCATGAATCCACTGCCAGAATCCACGCTGCTGGAGTTTGTGGAAGGGCCAGCGAAAGGTGGCGGTCTGCTTACCGCACTCAAGTGGATTCTGGAACATTACCCGATGTCGAAGTCCGAGAATGATAAACTTTCCGCATGTGAATCCGCATTCGGTAATATCGACATGCGTCGCGCCTCGGATTATAAACTCCTCCCGAGAGACTTTGGAGTTGCCTTCAATTTCATGACATCGGGCCGTCCGATCTTCGCCCCGGAACTGGCGCCGATGCAGGATTTCTTTCCGGACAACCTGTTGGAAAAACACACGGTCTTCCCGGTCTATCGATCGGAGTCTGCCGTGTATCTCATGGCTGCGGATCGCCAAAACTACTCGTTTGAAGATGAATGGTATTCCACCGGCAGTGATTCGCTAAAAATTATAAAGGTCCTCGCCGATCCCGAGGGGATTCGGGAAGTAATCAGCCGCAATCGCGGGCGCTCGACCAGCGGCGGCAGCACCATCGTCGATGTAGGCGATCTTGCGTATGCCGATGATGCGAACCTGGTCGACATCGATCCCAGTGAAATGCAGCAGATCAATCCGTCGAACATCAATACCAGCCCGGAACAGATCATTCAGTGGGTGCTTTACCAGGCGATCAGCCGCCGGGCCAGTGATCTCCACGTCGAGAAGTATTTCAATACCGCAAGACTCCGCGCCCGCATCGATGGAGAGTTGCATGTGATTCATTCCGGGCCGGATGAGATTCTGCCCCGTCTCGTCAGCCTGCTGAAAAATTATTCGAATATGGGTCAGCGTCGTCAGACGGCGGAAGATGGCCGTTTCAGCATGCGGATCGGTCAACGCCGGATCGACTGCCGCGTGTCTGCCATCCCATGCAGTAAAGCGCTTCAGAAAATTACGATCCGCTTCCTCGACAAAAAAGATGGGATCAAAGAGCTCAGCGAGTTGAACCTTTCACCCCGCCAGTCGGGCATCATCAAAAGCACGCTCGGCAGGGATCAGGGGCTGGTGCTCGTCACAGGACCGACGGGCAGCGGAAAGACGACGTCACTTTACGCATTCATCAACAGCATTATTAGCGAGACGATCAACATCCACACGGTAGAGGATCCGATCGAATACGAAATCGAAGGAATTAATCAGACGCAGACCGATCCCATTAATGGCATCGATTTCGGCGAAGGCCTGCGACGCATCCTGCGGGCAGATCCCGATGTCATCTTGATTGGAGAGTCTCGTGACGAGGAGACCGCCTCGGCAGCGGTGAATGCCGCCCTCACGGGGCATTTAGTTCTAACCACTTTGCACGCCAATGATTCCCTTCGCGCTGTCTCCCGCCTCATTTCCATGGGGGTTGCCCCGTATTTGCTGGCTGATTCGCTCGCGCTATCCCAGGCGCAACGTCTTGTGCGCCGGCTTTGCGTGCAGTGTAAACGCCCTGTGGCAGTCACGGACGCTATACGGGAAACGTTTAACAAAAACAAAGTGCCACTCTCGCCGGAAACCGCATTTCTCTATCATCCGGCAGGATGCCCGGAGTGTAATGACGCTGGCTACTCGGGACGAATTGCACTCATGGAAATGTGTGTCGTTGATACGGAACTCAGCGAGATGATAGCGTGCAACGCCCCCCAAAGCCAGATGCGCGAAGTGGCGCAGCGGGCCGGTGTGCTCTCTCTCTACCAGGAAGGGCTGCTGCAAGTGATCGCGGGCCAAACCACATTGGCTGAGATCGCCTGCCTCAGCTACACCGCTGTGGGAGATTGAATCGATAGAGGCTGCGGTTCAAGATTCCAGCACGCGCTGGAATTTCTGTCCATCATGCCTGAGACCGGCATAGCATCTCCCGCGTTATGCCGAAAGCATCCAGTCTGGGGAGTTTCAAGTATCTTAATATTGCCCAGTTCACCGGGGCGCTGAACGACAATATTTTTAAGTTGGTCGCGATCTACGCGATGGTCCTCGCGTGGCCAGAGGTTGGCAGTAAACAAACGATGGGCATTGTTGGCGTGGCGTTTGCGCTGCCGTTCCTTTTGTTTCTTGGCTGGGCGGGCAGCTTGGCTGATCGAATTCCGAAAGACAAAATTCTCCGGATTACCAAGTTTGCCGAAGTCCTGATCATGGCAGGCGCGATTGGGGCGGTGTATTCGGGAAACGTCTGGTTCATGGTTGCCACGGTTTTTGCGCTGTCCACGCAGAGCGCATTTTTTGGGCCAGTGAAATACGGAATGATTCCCGACATCGTGCCTAATAGCGCTATCGCGCGCGCAAATGCATTCCTGCAAGCAGCCACATACCTTGCAATTATCGCAGGCACATTGCTTGCACCCGCACTGAGCGTGGCATTTAGTGGTAACTACACGCTGGTGGTATCGACTTGTCTCGGATTTGCGGTTGTGGGCTGGCTTGCCTCATTCGGAGTGCCCCGTATCCCGGTCGCCGTCCCGGATCCGACGTCTATCCCGGCGACGCGTCGTGGTTTTGCTCCTCGAATTTTCCAAACTGTTGGCGAAATTCACAAAGACGGCTTTCTCGCGCTGTCCGTCTGGGGGTCTGCTTATTTCACGTTATTTGCGGCATTTGCTCAACTAAACCTCATCGCTTATGGCAGCGAACATCTCGGTCTTGATACGCCCGAAAAAAGTACGCTTTTGTTTTTGGTGATGGCTGTGGGTTTGGGCGCCGGCTCTCTGATAGCCGGACGGCTGAGTCGGCGGGGTATCGAGATCGGGCTCATTCCTCCGGCAGCATTGATTCTGGCGCTGTCGGGCCTCGCACTGGGTCTGGTCCCGCAGAATGCGGTGTTACTCGGTGTTGTGGCGTGTTTTGTGCTTGGCTTGGGTGGCGGGTTGTTTTTGGTTCCGATTGAAGCGTTCATTCAATTCCGGGCCGATCCCGCAAAGCGCGGTGCGGTTATCGCGGCTTCGTCATGGCTGAGTTGGGCCGGGGTGCTGGTTGCGGGGATACTGACATTCTTGTTTGCCGAGGGCCTGGGATGGTCCGCCGCGCAGGGATTGTTTGCCGCATCGGTGCTATTGTTAGTGCTGGTGGTGGTGTCGGTGATCATCCTGCCCGATTTTCTACTCCGGTTTTTTGTCATGGTGATTACCCGGTGTTTTTACCGAGTGCAGCATCGAGGGCTGGAGAACCTGCCATCCGCCGGACCAGCGCTCATCGTGTGCAATCATGTGAGCCTCATGGATGCGCTCTGGTTGTTATCCTTGGTCCCTCGCCGTTTGCGCTTCCTGATGTCGCGCGAATATTTGGCCAATTGCCCGGGGTTTGCGCGGTTCTTGTTTTCGCTTTCCGGAGTGATTCCAATTTCCACCAACGACCCGCCAAAGACCGTAATGAAAGCGCTGAAAGCGGCGCGGGAGGCCATGGAGAACGGGTACATCGTCGCGATTTTTCCCGAAGGGGAACTTTCGCGAACCGGGCACATGCAGCCGTTTCGAGCGGGATTTACCCACATTGTTAAAAACAAAAATTGGCCGATTGTCCCGCTGGCAATCAATGGGGGATTCGGTAGCCGGGCAAGCCATGCCTTCATTCATCCGCATGTGTTCGCTCCCGAGGATTTTCGACGTAAAATCACCGTGGTTGCAGGCGCACCGCTGATGCCGGGTGCCGGTGCGAGGCAAGTTCAGGAGGCGGTGAGGGAACTTTCCGCCGCCGCCGCATCGGTGGCCGCAGAGGATCACGCGGGACGTTTGTTCATAAGAATTGCAAGAAAAAGTGCGAGCCGCCGCGCTATCTCTGATTCGTCAGGGAAAGTGATGGACTATAAAACCACGCTCATCGCCGCGTTGGGACTACGCCGGGTCTTGCGCCGTCTGGTGCCGCCAATCGAGAATGAAGTCGGTGTCATATTGCCTCCCTCCGTCGGCGGCGCGCTCGTCAATATCTCGCTGGCGATCGCATCGAAAATCTCGGTGAACCTGAATTATAGCGGATCTCCCGAGGCGGTCCAATCTGCGATTGATGCCGTTCCGCTAAAAACGATTATTTCCTCCCGGGCTGTGTTGGAAAAGCTTCCTGACCTGCCACTGACTCCACGTGTCCTCTTCGCGGAAGACCTATTCGCTCAGATTCGAACGATCGATAAGGTGTTCGCTTGGTTTGAGGCGACATTTATACCGGCTGCGTTTGTGGTGAACCCGGTCGTTTGGTCACCGGATAGCCCAATCACGATTCTGTTCAGCAGCGGCTCAACTGCCATGCCCAAAGGAATCGCACTTTCCCACCGCAACATCATCGCAAATGTGGACTCGTTTTCGGCTGTTGCCAGGCCGAGGATTGACGATTGTGTATGTGGAGTCCTTCCGTTTTTTCATTCGATGGGATACACGACGACCCTTTGGTTTCCTCTCACGCGCGGGATTGCGGCGTCGTATCACCACCATCCTCTGGAGACTGATGGCATCGACCGGATTGGCGCAATCAACAAACTGACGATACTCATCGGAACCCCCACGTTCATGCTGGCGTGGGCGCGTAAAGTGAAGACAGAGACCTTCGCCAACGCACGCTGGGTGTGTGCCGGGGCAGAAAAACTCCGTCCCAAAGTCGCCGAGCTTTTCGAGAAAAAATTCGGTGTGCGTCCGATGGAGGGATATGGCAGCACTGAGTGTTCGCCGGTCATTGCTGTCAATGTCCCGGACGTCGAGGTGGACAATATGTATCAGGCTGGATTCCGCGCGGGGTCCGTGGGCCGCTTGCTGCCGAATGTCTGTGCCCGGGTGGTCGATCCCGAGTCCGGCGTCGATGTCGAGCCGGGTCAGCAGGGACTTCTGATGGTCAAAGGGCCCAGTGTCATGCTCGGGTATTGGAAGGCTCCTGAACTCACGGCAAAGGTCCTCGTGGATGGCTGGTATAATACCGGCGACATTGTGAAAATCGACGAGGACGATTTCATTTTTATCACCGACCGGCTGTCGCGATTCAGCAAAGTCGCTGGCGAGATGGTCTCACACACCGCTGTTGAATCCGCGCTCCACGACATCCTTGGCTGTAAGCCAGACCAACTCGCCGTGGTCGGAAGACCCGATGAAAAGCGGGGCGAAAGACTGGTGGCAATCTATGAGCAATCGTTGGGTGCCCCGGAGAACCTCTGGAAGCAAAGCGCCGCGCCCACTCTGCCCAACCTTTGGCGGCCTGGGATATCTGACTGGCGCCTAGTCGAAAAGATCCCATTTCTCCCCACGGGCAAGTTGGATCTCGGGTCACTGAAGAAGCTTGCTGAGGCTGGCGATTGATCGAGCTGCCGCCGGTCGGGTAATGTCCGTCGGGTGTGATTGAAAGTGGATGAAGTTGATTGGGAACACGAAGGATCGAAACGCTGAGGACCAGGCTGCGGTTTTCGGATCGATGTGACGCACCAGCACCCGTCCCGTCGAGGAAGCCACGAATACGCTGCCGACCGCCGTCCGCCAGTTCGTGCCCTGTATGGGCTTCTTCCGCACGGGTTCGCTTATCCAGAAGACCACCGCCTCCTTGATCAACAGCCTTCTGCGGGAAAATTGCCTCGAGACCGATGGCAACGAAAATAGGTTCTTCGCTACTTCCAGCGGGGGTGCGACTCCGTCAGCCCGGAGGGCTTGTGGAACTTAGCCGGTGGTAATAACCACCGGAATATCGACCGATGATGAC
>JBDNGG010000066.1:0-5754 GCA_041689405.1 Terrimicrobiaceae bacterium
GTTTTGCAGTTGTATGCCTTGATCGAGGCGGGCAACAACGACGCAGCGCTGGCGCTGGTCGTGGAAGAGTTTCCGAAAATCGACGAGATGCTTCAGATTGCCACTTTCCAAACGTTGGCGCTGCAACTGGGGTCCAAATTCCTTGAGGCAGGTCGATTGCGAGATGCCATCATTTGCCTGCAACGTGTGTGGAGCAGAGATCGCCTAGTAAAGCACCAGCAAACACGATTGGAGAATTTGGAGGGGGCACTGGCTGCTGCAGAGGCTCAAGCCCGGGGTGATGCTTATCGCAAGTTTCACCTCAAGCAAATGATCGCTAAGGTGCGGCGGGAGTTGGAAAACTTTGAGAAAATTGAAAATTTCGATGCTGCGCTGCGACTGCGACTGGCCACCGCATTTCTCGGCATGCAGCGATACCGGGAAGCGGCGCTCATCATTGAGGAGATGCTCACAAAAATGCCGGTGTCGCCCATCGTTGAATCGGCATCGGTGACGCTTGTGCAATCCTGGCTTCAGATCGAGCGTTGGAGCCGCGTGGAACAGGCCGCTGTCGTGTTCGAAGAAAAATTCCCGAAGTCGGCCCAGCTTCCATTGGTCCTGTATTTGCGGGGGACTGCGCAGCAGCAGGCCAATGATCAACCTGCTGCGATCGCCACGTTTGACGGAATTATCAAGCGATTTCCTAAGTCGGACTTTGCCGCAAGGGCAATGTTTATGCGAGGTTTCAGTCAGTTGCTCGCCGAGCAGAATGCGGACGCGGTCAAATCATTCGAGGAGTTCGCGAAAAAGCATCCGGAGCATGACCTAGTGGAGTCTGCTGCCTATTGGCGAGGGATGGGGTTTTCGTTGGATAAACAATTTGAGCCCGCGCGTGCAGCGATGGACGAATACCTTGCCAAGTATCCCAAGGGGAATTTTGCCGGTCTCGCGACGTTTAGGAAGGCCTATGCCGGGCATTCGATGATGAACTACACCCTCAGTATTGAGGAGTTAAGTGACTACCTTGCAAAGTATCCCGGGCACGAGTCCAATGACGAGGCTCTGATTCTGTATGGCGACGCGTTGATGAATGAAGGCGAGATGGACCGGGGGATCGCCGCTTACAAGCGGATCGCGCCGTCGAGCACCCGGTTTTTTGAGGAGGGATGGTTTAAAATCGGGCAGGCACTGCGGTTGTTGGAAGAGCCTGAGGCGATGCGGGTGCATTTTGAGCAATTTCGCACGGAGCACCCCCGGAGTCCTCGTGTGGCGGAGGCCGTGTATTGGACGGGATGGGTCCATCGGCAGGCAGGCGAAGATGAAAAGGCGAGGGCTGTTTATTGGGATGCAATTGCAGAACTTGGAAACGACCCTACGATCAGATCTGTCGAAGATTTGTTCCCTGCGCTGTCGAAATTGTATCGGGGAGACGATGAGCGACGACAGTATCGCGCGCTCCTTCGAGACTTGCAGGAGCAGGCCGAGGCAGACGACGAGAAGACGCTTGTTATGCGCTCGCTTTGGGCTCAAGGCCAGGCGCTTGCGAAGTCGGATCCTGGTGCGGCGCGTGAATTGATGGTCCAGGCCGCAGCGTTGGCCGACATCCCAAATACAAATCCGCTTGTCCTGGCCGATATGGCGCTCGCGATGCAGGAGACCGGACGGATCAATGAGTCTGAGCAAGTCTGGCGGGACTTGGTCAAATGGAACCCGCGGGCGGCTCAAAAGGACCGCGCCTTTTTTGCTTTGGCGGCCATCGAACTCCAGCGCGGGCGCGAGCGGACTGCGATGGATTGGTTGGCGCGATTCGAACGCGAGACGTCGGGATCTGTTCTTGCTGGCGCTATGTTTTTAACCAAAGGCAAGCTTCTCATGGATCGGGGTGACTACGACAATGCCCGGGCCGCATTTGAGGCGGTCCTCACCGCTCCCGCAGCCACTGGCCAACAGAAAGCGGAAGCGCTCTTTTTTACGGGTGAGACGCTGATGAGCCAGAAGAAGCCCGCGCTTGCCATCCCATACTTCCAGCGGATCTACATCATGCATGGCCGTTGGAGCGAATGGGTGGCTCGTGCGTATTTCCGAAGTGGCGAGGCATTCGAGGCACTTAATGACAAGGATTCCGCTCGCAAAACCTATGATGAAATGACGCGCTTAGAGAATATCCAGGCGCTGCCGGAAACCAATCAAGGGCGGGAGCGCTTGCAGGCACTGGGAGGCCCGATCAAAGAATCATGATCAGGCGCCGTTCCCATCCCGTTGTCATGTGGTTTTCCTTAGGCATCTTATCCTGCGGCGCAGGTCTATCGGCTGCGGAGTATACGGACACGATGTTCATGAATGATACAACGAAATCGGCCCGCACGGGACGGGTTGTCAGCGTGGATCCTGGGCAGGTCCGTCTTGAGGTGCCGTTGAGTGCAGGGGGACCGGGCGCGAAGATGTCTGTGAGCGTGCCGCGCGTTCAGATCGAACGGATCGAGTTTGCCGCAAATGAAAGCCGAGAGCAGTTGCTTTCCGATCCGGACTTGGGCGACATCCATGAGATCGGTGTGTTGTGGAAGCTGTGGGAATCGGCGCTGGACTTTCCCAAGTCGCCTGCTGCGCGTATCGGTAATATTTACGCTGGGCTGCTGCTGCAAACCAACGACCTGGCGCGCGCGCAGAGGGCACTCGAACTTTTCACGCGCATTGAGCAGCAATCCTGGGACGAAGGAGATAAGATTCTAGCCGGCCAGGGGCGGCTCCGGGCAATGGTGGCGACAGGAAATGCCGCCGGTGCTGTGGCAGAGGCTGAGCAACTAGCGATCGATTCGGAGAATCCAGAGGTCCTGATCGAAGCAAAATTTATCTTGGCGGAGGCCGCAAAGTCCAGGCTTGTGGAATTGCAGGAGGACAATCCCCGATGGGATGAAGACATCAATGTCCGGCCCGAGCGCGAGCGTCTCTATCACGAGTCGCTCGAACTCTACTTGTATCCTTATCTCTTTTTTGGATCCGAAACTGAGAGCGCGTCCCGTGGTCTCTGGGGGGTAATCACCGTGTATCAACTGGACCATGATGTCCCTGCTGCCATCGAGGCATCCCGGGACTTAGTGAAGCTTTACCCGCAAACAACATTTGCAAAACAGGCCGGCGAGTATTTAGCCAGTCTGCCGGAAGATCAACTCCAACAGGACAACGAAAAGGAAGCCCAATATGAAAACCCAGCTGCTACCGAAACCAAGAATTAACTCTTTGCGTTGCACTCGAAATCCGCTTTGGCTGCCAGCGCTTCTCGCCGCAGTGGTCTGGCTGTTGCTGCCTGCGGTGGGTTTTGCTCAAGATGCTGCGGAGGCCGCCGCGCCGGCAAAAACCAAGACGCTGCTGGATTTATTTTTTGCCGGAGGCCCGCTCATGTATCCGCTGCTGCTGTGCTCCATTGGCACTGCGGCGGTGGCGATTTATTGCTTCCTGCAAATCTCCGGCAAAAAGATGATGCCCAAATCGCAAGTCGAAGCGGTCGGGCATTACATGCAGCAGCGCGATGCGGCTAACGCATACTCTTTGTGCCATACGACGTCCAATGCCTTTGCCAATACGATGGCTGCGGCGTTGCTTAAGGTGAATTTTGATCGTGACCTTGCGAACAAGGTGTCGATGGAGCAGGCCGCCGGCGAAACATTGTCCAACGAGGAGACGAAGCTCATGATGTGGGTCAACTACCTCAATGTTTTTGCTACTATCGGACCGATGATCGGACTCCTCGGCACGGTTACGGGGATGATCACGAGCTTCGATGCACTGGCTGCCGGCAAGTCCGAACCTTCGGACCTTGCCGGAGGTATCGGTGAGGCGATGTTAACCACCGCTGGCGGGCTGTTTGTCGGCATCCCGGCGATGTTTTTCTATTTTTTCTTCCGAAACCAGCTCACGATCATCGTTGCGGATATCCAAAAGCGGGTCACCTTTATGATCGATTTGCTTTCCGGCGAGTTGAAACTCGAAGGTGCTGCCATGGATTATCAGGAAGCAACGCCGACGGGTGAGGGCGCCCCTGAAACGGTCGGGTAACCAGCAAGCAAAGAGACAGAATCGACCGATCCATTTACTCATGCGACGCATCAAAAAGGCCGAAGATGAAGTGGGCTTCCAGCTTGCTCCCATGATCGACATGACGTTTCTGCTCCTCGTGTTTTTCATGGTCACCACCAAGATCTCGAAAGAGCAAATCAAGGTGGACATTAGCCTCCCCACAGCCAGCAATGGGGTTGTGCCGTCGGATTTATCGAATCGGGATGTCATCAGCATTGATGGAAATGGCCAATATTTCATCGGTCAAAACCCGGCGACTAAAAAAGAACTCACCGATTACCTGAAGATGCGGTTCAAGGTCACACCTCCGCTCCGGCTATACGTGCGTGCAGACCTGAATACGCAAGGAAAGAAAATTAAGGAATTTATGAAAATCGCGTCGGAAGCAGGCGCTATCAACGTCATTTTCGGCAGCTACCAACGCTAGCCCGATACCACCGACTAACAAATCGTGCAACTTCGCCGTAAAGACCTCCAAGCTGTGGAAATGCAGATGGGACCCATGATCGACATGGTGTTCCTTTTGCTCGTATTTTTCATGGTCACGGCGAAGCCCATTAAGCAAGAGAGTGACATCAATCTCGGTCTGCCAGGCACCGTTTCCCAGGATGAGTCTGTGGAGATCCCGGACGAGCAACGCATCAGTATTCAACCGACCGGGCAGGTGGTTCTCAATGAAATGCTAATGGATTCACCAACCAGCACGGCGCTGCCTACCTTGCTTGCAACGCTGGTGCGGTTTAAAGAATCTGCGGACGCCAATAAAAGTGAGGCACTGATCACGATTGATGCGGACGATGAGGCAAGCCATCAGCGCATCGTGGATGTGCTCAACACCTGCGCAAAAGCGGGAATTTCCGCGGTGACTTTTGCGGATTCAAGCAAAGAGGAGGACTTGTAGCTATGGCTGTCGAAACTTTAATGGAGGACGTCCAGCAGCGGAAACGCCTTCGCAAGTTGGTCGTAAAGATCATCCTGATCGTGATCGCACTACACGTCGGGTTTGGGGTGATTGCCGGCATTCTTGTGGTTGCCCGGTATTTGCTGCCCCCGCCCGCGACGTTCGAGATCCAGAAAGACATCCGGCTGCCAGCGAAGGAGCGGGAGCACAAAATGAACATGGCAGAGTTCGATGCGATGACTCCGAAGCCGAGTTTTAATGATCGCCTGCAAAGTTTGCGTCCGTCGGATTTTGCGTTGCCTGAATTGCCAAAAGTCCCCATGGATCAAATGCTCCCCCTGGACCCCAGTGCCATCGTTTCGGATCAAGTATCGAGCATGGTCGGCACGGCAGGAATGGGGGACGGCGGTGACGGCGGCTCAGGTATGGGCGGTGGTGGAAACGGTGTGAGTTTCCTGGGCATCGAAAGCAATGGCACGCGGATTTTGCTCCTTTATGATGTTTCCAGCACGGTGAATTCTGCTGTCGCGCGCGCGGGCGTGCCCATGGACCGGATTCGCGAAGAAACAAAAAAGCTTCTCTCTGGCCTTGGGATCAACTCTCGGTTTGGGCTTGGTCAATTTGCACGAAACTATGCGTTTTTCAGGCCGGAATTGCTCCCTGCAACGGATGGAAATCGCGAAGAAGCATCCGCATGGCTGGATGAGTGGTTTGCGACCGAGGGATCAATGAGACAAAACACGCCCGCGATCGTGCGCGGGAGTCCCGGATTCATTGAGCTGATGCGCAGTGCCTTTAAA
>JBDNGG010000067.1:0-11657 GCA_041689405.1 Terrimicrobiaceae bacterium
GCAATCTTCTATCCAGCGAGGCAGGTCCGAACGGCCTCCGATTAGCGCGCAACAATCTGAACCAAGAGACGGTGCAAAACCACCTCGTCAGGTAAGCGTGAAGTAACCAGATCGCGATTTGCCTGAGCGCAAGCGAGGAATCCATCACGCAGTTCCGCGAGCGAATAGCGCCGGGCACTGGCTGCTGCCAAACCTAGAGGATAGGCATTGATCGTGCCATCCTTCTTTCTGGGCAGGTGGCGAGTCGCGGATTCAGGTAACTTCTTCAGGATACCTGTAAAAAATTGCGGCTGAGACGGTGGCTGGAGGCGGTGCTCATCCATCAGCGCCTTCACAGAAACGAGGTTACGCATGGTTGGCACAATGGCCGCCAGGAGTATCCCCACTGACTTTTCTCCCTGATGAAAAAGTTGATCCAAGGTTGCTACGCATAATCCGAGATCGCGCTTGGCAATGGCGTTGCCGAGATCAAAGATGCCTCCGGCGCGGGTCGAAGGGACAATGTCACGCACGTCGCTTTCGGTGATGGTGGTGCCGGGATCGAATGCCAGCGCAAGCTTTTCAAGCTCTGTATCCAACTGGCGTGACTCGGTGCCTACGCGAGCGGTGAGTAATTGCACGGCATCGTCATCGATCCGGAGTCCCTTTTCGGCTACCCGCTTCGCCACCCAATCGACAAGATCCGCTTCGGTGGCGCCCCATCCGAAGTCGGGTTTGTCATGGATCGCGACCGTTGCGAGTTTCAGAAGTGTTTTGTATGCGGTGCGGCGTTTATCTGCATCCGGGGCACTAATGAGGCAGGTGACCCCATCACCGAGCGGCGAGGCAAGGATCGTCAGGAGTTGGTCCAGAGCGGCGGCGACCGATTCAGAGCGACCCATCACGGAATCCGCGAAGAACGAAACACTCTTTAGCCAGACGAGCTTCCCGCCGCCGAAGAATGGCAGCGTGAGCAGCGCTTCGATGGTGGTTTGAATCTTGGTCACGGCCTCGTCAACAGTGGCAACCGCACAGTCAATCGTTTCCGTCGCAAAGGGATCGTCCGAAGGAGCAAGCTCAGCGGCAAGTCCAGTGGCGGCTTTTTTCACACCCGCTTCGTCGGAACCGGTAATAAAATGAATGTGCTTCGACGGCGCTGCGCCTGTGGTGGACTTTTTTGCTGCAGGCATGGCAGGGTCAGTTATCGGCGTATGAGACTAGACCAGTTCTTCATAGCGCGAATTGGCGAGTTCCGTGCATAAGCGGAGGATTTCCGTCGTTTGGGATTCCCTGAGCGCCTGCTGGGCGAGCGCTTGGCAGGCGGGCAGGTCGAGGCATTGGACCGCTCGCTTCACCCGAGGCACCATGGTCGGACTGGCGCTGAGTTTATCGATTCCCAGCCCGATTAAAAGCGGCGTCAGTATGATATCCGAGGCCATCTCTCCGCAAACACCAACCCAAATTCCTGCCGCATGACCAGCAGCAACCACACTGTGAATCAAGCGCAGGATCGCAGGATGCGTAGGCTGGTAGAGGTGAGCGATCCGTTCATTCACTCGGTCTACGGCGATCGTGTATTGGATCAGGTCATTTGTCCCAATACTGAAAAATTTCACTTCGCGCGCGATTAAATCAGCGCAGATGGCTGCCGAGGGGACTTCTATCATCACCCCGACTTCGACGTTTTCATTGAACGGGAGGGATTCCGTCCGGAGCTCATCCTTGCATGATTCCAAGATCACATTTGCCTGTCGAATCTCTCCGAGACCCGACACCATGGGGTACATGATTTTCACGTTTCCGTGTACGGATGCACGCAGGATGGCGCGCAGCTGAGTTTTAAAAATATCAACATTTGTCAGGCAAAACCGAATCGCGCGGCAGCCAAGAAATGGATTTCCCTCTTGCCGCAAATCCAAGCCGCCCGCCTCCTTATCGCCGCCAATGTCAAGCGTCCGGATAATTACTGACGCCGAACCACAGCGTTCTGCCACCGTGCGATACGCATCAAATTGCTCATCCTCACCGGGAGGTGCTTCGCGATTGAGAAACAAAAACTCCGTACGAAACAACCCGACACCATCGGCACCGCTCTCGTCCACATCATCCATCTCAGACGGTAACTCGATATTTGCCGAGAGGATGATATGACATCCGTCCTTGGTGGTTGATTCCGTGTCTCTGATGAGCTCGAGCTTTTCCTCGACGCGGTCTTTTTCCTGCTCAAACGAATCGTATTCCGCAAGTGTATCTGCTGAAGGATTGAGAATGAGGATTCCGCGGTAACCATCAATTAGCACGGAATCACCCGGAGTGATTTGATCGCAGAGGTTTGGCAATCCCACGATGGCTGGGATATCCAACGAGCGGGCCATAATTGCGGTGTGGGAAGTTTTACTTCCGGCTTCAGTTGCAAATCCCAAGACCAATGTGCGATCAATGAGCACTGTATCGGAAGGGGTCAGGTTCTGAGCGACGAGGATGTGAGGCTCAGAGTCCGTCTGCAGACAAGTCGCCTGTTTGCCAAGTAAGTTGCGCACGACGCGGCGTGCGACATCTTGGATATCCACCACGCGCTCGCTGAGATACGGGTCATCGATCGCCTCCAGAGACCTACAGTATCGCTCCGCGATCGAGTGAAACGCGTATTCTACATTAAGACGCTCCGTAGTGACAGCCTTAAGAACCTCATCAATGAGCGTACGATCTTCTACAACAAGGAGATGCGCATCAAAAATACTGGCATCCGAAGCCCCTAGCGCACGCGCGATTTTCTGCTGAAGCTCCAACAACTCCGCACGCGTGGCAATCAATGCGAGCCCGAAACGGTGGATCTCTCCGGCGACTGCTTCCGGCGGAATCGTGCGCTTCGGGATGACTTCGTCGTCCTGCCAATGCAGCACTACGGGGGCACGCGCGACTCCCGGAGAAACCGGAATTCCTTGTAACCGCACTTCGGCGGCTGGGGCGCTTGCACTTGTCACGTAGCATCACGTAACAGGATGCCTGCGGCTGGTCAAAGCCGAATCACCAGAGCCTTAATCGGCCTTTGCTCACTCTTCGCCAAATTTGCTGGCAATGAGCGCCTCAATTTCGCCGATAGCACGATCTGCATCCGTACCCTCAGCGACCACTTGGAGCTTGGAGCCCTTTCCAGCAGCAAGCATCATGAGCCCCATAATACTTTTCCCATTTACCCGCTCACCGTCCTTTTCCACCCAGATTTCTGCGCGAAATCGGCTTGAAATTTTCACCAGCATAGCCGCCGGGCGCGCGTGGAGGCCATTCCGATTTTGGATGGTCACCTCACGTGCACAGCGATTCGGTTCAGTATTTGGTATTTTTCTGGATAAAAGGCCCATTACGTTTCCGGATTTTGTTGCATCATGCTGAGTAAACGTTCGTTAAATTCGAGTGCTGAGTTGTGGCCCATGCTTTTTAATTTTTGATCGAGCGCCGCCACTTCGATCAATCGTGCGAGATCTCTTCCAATACGGACAGGCAAAATCACGTGTGGAATGCGAATTCCGAGGATGTCGTAATATTCACGATCTATACCAATCCTATCGACGTTTTCCACGTCCTGCCAATCTTTTAGTGTTACAACAAAATCGAGGCGCTTCTCAGGACGGACGCTTCCAACCCCGAAGACGGCCGCGACATTAATGATTCCAATGCCGCGGACCTCCATGTGGAAGCGAGTGAGATCGGATGACATCCCCACGAGCTCGCGTCCCTCAAGCGCTTTGATTTTGGTAATATCATCACTGACCAAGCTATAGCCCCGCTCAATAAGCCCAAGCACACATTCGCTCTTTCCGATGCCACTATCCCCGCGAATCAATGTTCCAATGCCTTGAATATCCACCATGCTTCCAAAAATAGAAGCCGTTGGCGCAAATTCGTATTCCAGCGCGATCGTGGCAGCATTGATGAACTTCATCGTAATCATCGGCGTCCTAAAAATGGGCGTCTCGGCTTCTGCTGCCGCACGGATTAGTACGTCTGGGATTCGCGCCCCCCGCGCAGCCACCAGACAGGGGATTTTATGCGAGAACAATTCCCGGCATCGCTCACCCAAGGTCGATGCCTTGAGGGAGCGGAGATAGGATAGCTCCGAATTTCCGATGACTTGCAGCCGTTTGCCAGGGAAATAGTTATAGAATCCCGCGAGTGCCAGGCCGGGGCGGTTAATGGTCGGCTCCCGGATTTTGCGATTCATTCCGAGCGACAACCCTTCTAACCGCAGCCCCAGAGTCTCTGCGTGGTTGGCATAAAACCCGCCGACCGTGATGTGCTTGACGCGCTCGGAAGTAGAGAAACTCATAAGATCAGGAGTGTATTGGGGCGGGAGGTTACTTACCGCGATGGAAAGGCTACATTGTAAACGATTCGCCCAGATAGAGTTTCCGGCTAATCGGGTCATTAAGCAGAAAATCTTTATTCCCCTGGCTCTCGACACGGCCCTCGAAGATCAAATACGCACGGTCCACGATATTCAGCGTTTCGCGCACGTTGTGATCGGTAATGATAATCGCGAGGCCGCTCTTGCGCAAATCGGTGACGATCTGTTGCACATCATACACGGCAATGGGATCGACACCGCTGAATGGTTCGTCGAGCATCAGCAGCGTCGGGTTCGTTACCAGCGAACGGGCAATAGTGAGCCGGCGTTTTTCTCCTCCGCTGAGCGTGAGCGCATCCTGCTTCGCGACGTGCTCGATACCGAACTGACTCAAGAGTTCTTCGCACCGCGACTTCCGCTCTTTTTTCGTTGCCTTGGTAGTCTCCAGAATGGCGAGGATATTTTGTTCGACGGTAAGTTTGCGAAAAATCGACTCCTCTTGCGGAAGATACCCCATGCCTTCGCGAGCCCGCCGATACATCGGCTGGTGTGTTACGTCCTTGTCCTGAAAAAATACCCGGCCACCGTTCGGGCGGACTAGTCCGACGATCATATAAAACGTCGTCGTTTTTCCTGCACCGTTCGGGCCCAATAGACCCACGATTTCGCCCGGTTTGACGTTAATATCCACCCCATTGACGACCGATCGGCCGCCGTAGATTTTCACTAACCCTTCCGTGCGCAACAACGGGCGCCGATCCGGATCGAGCTCATCGAGGGGAGCCGCGTGAGCAATGGTAGGGGCGGTCACCGGGCCGTCGCTCCTTCGTTCGCATCAATGATTACCGTACGGCTGCTGCCTTGAGTCGAAAGCCGGCCGGCACGGTTGAGGACCATGACCGTGGACGGGGCCACAGCAATGTGGTTATTGATCCCCTGCTGGATCTGCGGACTTTCTGTGAGAGTGATATCCCCCGATACGGGGTCAAAAAGCGCCTTGCCCGCGCGGCCGATAGATTTACTTGATTTGCCGTTTTCGTCCTTATTTTCTTGTACGATGGTCACATTTCCGAGGGCTTCCACCACCTTGAGTCCCTTGCGATTCTCGTTCATGTAAACAATAAGGCGGTCGCAAAACAAAGTGAACTGCGGGTCTTTAACCACGACGTTGCCGGTGAACGTCGCCATGTTCTCAGCATTGTTAAATGTCGCCTCTTTCTGCGCTGTGATTTCTGTTTGTGCACCCGTCGGACGATCTCCTGCAAACATACCATCCGAGCCGCTTTTCGGAGCCGCCCCCTCGGGACTGATCGACGGTAAAGATTGAGCGACCACGCATGCAGGTAGTGCAAGGGCGAGTGCAAGGCAGGCTAAATAAAATCGATTACTCATTGTCCAAATTTTGGGTGTCAAAGATTAACATTTTTACGTTTCCGGTCACTTTCCCGAGGCGATTGCGTGTATCGAACTCTGCCTCATCTCCATCAATCACAAAATCTGACCGTTCGATTTTCACCTTATCTTTACCCGAGAGGACCCGATCGCTGAGATTGAATGTGGCGACCGGCATTGTCACGACAAACGTCTTTCCATCTTCGTCAGCGAACTCAATGCGGAGGTCGTCCATTTCGATGTGTTCTTCGTCGATGCGACGTGCTGATTTGGTATCGAGCAGCATGAGAAGCTTTCCATCGGGCCCTGTGTGCGGAATCCGCAGCCCGTGGAATGTCTCGTCCATCGGGATGTCGCGAAGCATATCAGACTCCTGATCGGGCGCAGGTTTCGCAGGCTCACTGGAAGCCTCCTTCGGGGTTTTGCCGGGGTCCGCCTGCACGGCGTGGAAGGCGAGTGCGATGAATACCGCACAAAGAGCGTTAACAAATGGATTGGCGGATGGCATGGAGTTGTTTCAGGAGCTTTGGAAGCGCGCGCAACGGGATTTGATTTGGACCGTCGGAGAGTGCGCGGGATGGATTTTCGTGAGTTTCGATGAATACCGCATCGCATCCAGCGGCCACGGCGGCGCGGGCCAAAACGGGCGCGAGGTCACCATCGCCGCTCGTCGTATCGCCACCACCACCTGGACGCTGCACTGAGTGGGTGGCATCGAAGATAACATGGTATCCGAGTTCCTGCATCCAAGGAATCGAACGCATGTCAGCCACCAGATTATTGTATCCAAATGTGGTTCCCCGCTCGGTAAAGACAAATCGATCGCATCCCCCGGCAGCGAGCTTAACGGCAATGTTGCGCACATCCCATGGAGCCAAAAACTGGCCCTTCTTAACATTAACCACCCGCCCCGTTCCCGCCGCAGCAAGGATCAAGTCCGTCTGACGACACAGGAATGCTGGAATCTGCAATACATCGATGAACTCCGCAGCCTGCACCGCCTCATCGGGAGAATGAATATCTGTCGTCACAGGCACTCCATATTCACCACCGATCTCCGCAAGCAGCGCGCAGCCATCGTGGAGTGAAGTCCCTCGGAAGGACCCCATCGATGTCCGGTTTGCCTTATCATAGGAAGCCTTGAAAATGAACTTCGTGCCAGTGTCCGCGCAAATTGTGGCGATCTTCTTGGCCATTCGGCGGGTGAATGCCGGCGTTTCCATCACGCACGGCCCCAACACAAAAACGAGGTCTTTTCCTCCGACATGATGTGGTCCAATGCGAATTCCCTTACGACTCATTAAGGGAAAATACCGATTCCGCAGAATCGTGCCAGTTTTTTGACGCTGAATTCGCGCTCTTGACGTCATTCCTGGTTCTTCGCTGTTTTCGGTGGGTGAGCATGTTCAGTTCAGACCCGGAGGGTCCATTAGGAAATTAGCCAGTGGTGCAAACCCTGAGCTTTCTACAGATCAACCCTTATCCTGCATTTTATAATGATTCAACCGCATCTCATCTGTGCCGAAGCCGTCGCCGGTTTGCATAGGCAGAAAATATGCCCCGCAACGAGTTTCGGTAGTTGCCGCCTGCCGGCCGTGACGGGCGCGTATTCTTCGGTTATCCGCGCGGACGCGGACACCCTGGACCGAGGAGAAAAGAATTAAAACTATGAAGCGCATGAGGATTCAGAAAAAATCTTCCTCAGCCATCTCCCCCTTCATGTCCTTCATGCTCTTCATGGTAGAAAAAAAAAAGGGGGGCCCCTCGTCGGAAGTCACCCCGGCGGCAAACAGCGCAACATCCCGCTCATGCCCGGCGCGCTTGCTGTCCTCTCACAAGCGAGTCGGGCAGCGTGTTCCCAAACCGCCCTGTTGTTTCCACCTCCCATCGCGTTAATCGTCCTTCACTATTATTCCCAAAAAGTTGTGTCGAAAGCTCAGGGTTGGCGCCACCGGCTAATTTCCGCAAGCCCTCCGGGCTGACGGAGTCGCACCCCCACTGGAAATAGCGAAGAGCCTTATTTAACATTGCATCTTTTCGCGAGCCTGTTAACCCAACCCTCCTGTGGCTATTTACAAAACAAACCCGCTCGATTCAGCCTTCCGCTATATGTGGGTCGGTTTTGCTGGGCTGTTTGTGTCGGTGGTCGGGTTTGGATTCAGCGTGCATGATGCTACCCGCCCGGTTTTTGACCGCCTCTCGCAGACCGGGATGCGTAATCCTGAGACTGCACGCGGGATGATATACGACTCGCTTCTTGCACCCCTGCCGATAACGACCGGGGTATTCACAGCGATTTTCCTCTGCATGTTCGTTTACTCCGCCGGATTATTTTTGGTCCGCGCCATTTCCCTTCTCGGGAAAATTTGATGCTGCCCGCTGAAGCAGTTGCCGCAGTCCCGGAACTTCTGGCACCCGCAGGTGACTGGTCCTGCCTCAAAGCAGCGGTCGCAAGTGGAGCGGACGCGGTTTATTTCGGGCTTCCAAAATTCAACGCCCGGATGCGGGCGGACAACTTTTCCGAGGATCAGCTTCCCGAGGTGGTTCGCTATCTGCACCAACGCGGCGTAAAGGCGTATGTCACGCTGAACGTCCTCATTTTTTCGGATGAATTGCCGGACGCCGTGCAGCAGCTTGAACTCCTCGAATCTGCGGGCGTGGACGCGGTGATCATTCAAGACGCCGGGGTTGCTTGGCTTGCCCGCGAGTTGACACCGGCACTCCGTGTTCATGCTTCGACACAAATGACCGTGACCTCGCCCGAGGGCGCGGCCTTCGCAGAAAGCCTGGGTGTCTCACAAATCGTGCTGGCCCGTGAGCTATCGATTCACGAGATCGGGAAATTTCGTGAGGTTGGCGTGCCGCTGGAGGTGTTTGTTCACGGCGCGTTGTGCGTTGCATACTCAGGCCAATGCCTGACCAGCGAGTCCCTGGGTCAGCGCAGCGCCAATCGGGGAGAGTGTGCGCAAGCCTGCAGGATGCCGTATGAGTTGATCGTGGATGGCAAATCGGTAGAGCTTGGAGACAAGCGCTACCTGCTATCTCCGCAAGACTTGGCAGCCGTCGAAGAAATCCCGGATCTCGTGAGGGCAGGAGTATTAAGCTTTAAGATCGAAGGCCGCCTCAAATCTCCTGAATACGTGGCGGCGGTGACCGCAGTGTATCGAAGGGCTCTCGATGCAGCGATTGCCGGAGAGGCGTTCGAAGCGTCGCGCGATGATTGGTATCGGCTGGAAATGACATTTTCCCGCGGTCTGTATCCCGGGTGGATGCATGGAGTAAATCATCAGGAGCTGGTCGGCGCTCGTTATGGCAAAAAGCGGGGACACTTTCTCGGGCGGGTATCCCGCACAGGAACCGACTTCGTCGAGATTGTAAGTGAGGCCAATGTGGTTGCCCCCAAAGCGGGCGATGGCGTGGTATTCGAAAATCCATCCGACACCAACGCAGAGCGTGGCGGACGGATCTTCGCAGTGCAAGGGAACCGACTCTCGTTCGGCCGTGGTCGCGTGAATCTGTCGACCGTCGCAGTGGGATGTGGAGTCTGGAAAACAGATGACCCTGCGCTCACAAAGTCCATCAATCAGTCATTCGCCGCGGCCTCGCACACACGGAGCGTGCGTCGAAAACCGTTGGACGTCCGAGTAACAGGAAAGGCCGGCGAGCCGATGCGCGCAGCGTTTTCCGTGCTCGGCGAGCACTTCGCAATCGATTCGGAAGCGCCTCTGGATGTCGCCCATAACCACCCCCTCGAAACGATGCGTTTACGAGAGCAATTCGGAAAACTCAAGGCAACTCCGTATGAACTGCGGGATTTCGACAATGCGCTTGAGGGCCCGGTAATGCTGCCTCTCAGCGCGCTCAATCGGATGCGCCAAGCTGCCGTGCATTATTTCGAAGAATTCCGACCAACACCCCCGACGCCGAAAACGTCTAATCAATCACTGTCCGCAATTCTCACCGCCATTGCCTCAAGACCAGCATCAACAACCCACTCTCCCTCGCTCTCCGTGCTCGTGAGATCGGATGAACAGGCGGATGCGGCACTATCTGCTGGCGCAGAGGTGCTCTATCTTGATTTCGAAGACATCCGGCGATATGGAGATGCCGTGCGACGGCTCAGAGCAGATGCGGTTGAGACAAAACTTTTCCTCGCGACACCGCGAATTCAAAAGGCGGGCGAGCAGGGATTTTTCAAACTCATTGAGCGGGCGGAGCCGGATGGTGTGCTCATCCGCAACCTCGGCGCTCTCGCATTCTTCGGAAATTCACCGATGGAATGCGTAGGCGACTTTTCACTCAACGTTGCCAATCCCGTTTCGGCAGCCGTATTTAAGAATGCAAATCTTAACCGCGTAACGGCGTCCTATGACCTCACCGCAGGACAGGTCCTCGCCCTATCCAAGTCCTTACCGAAGGGATGGCTCGAGCTAACCATCCACCAACACATGCCAATGTTCCATATGGAGCACTGCGTATTTGCCGCATTCATGTCCAACGGAAAAGACTCTACGGACTGCGGTCGGCCATGCGAAAAACATCGAGTGCACTTGCGTGACCGCGTCGGGGTCGAACACCCGCTGCGCGCCGACGTCGGGTGCCGAAATACACTCTTCAATGCATCCGCCCAGACCGGCGGAAAATTTTTCTCCCAGTTCTTAAAAGCGGGGATTCGTCACTTCCGCGTCGAATTGCTTGAGGAAAACGCGGTCGAGACGACGCGGATCGTCAGTGCGTATCGTAGCTTACTGGATGGAGACCGGGGGGCGGATATTCTCTGGCGTGAACTGAAAGCGGTTCCACAACTCGGCGTTACGCAAGGGACGCTTTAGCAGCAGGCAGATTTTTCTCGGTTGCATCCAAAGCAATCGAGTTTGGTGCGATCAGCATGTAGATCGACGGGAGGATGAATAGCGTGAAGACGGTGCCAATGCTCATGCCCAGCACCAGAACCAATCCGATCGAATTCCGTGCCTCAGCACCGGGTCCCGTCACAAAGATCAGCATCAGGTGACCAAAAACTGTCGCCGCGGTCGTCATTAAAATCGGACGCAGCCGCAGTCGCGCCGATTCGCGGATCGCATCCAGTTTGGGCATCCCATGGCGACGGAGGACGTTGGCAAACTCGACGATGAGAATTCCATGCTTTGCTATCAATCCGACCAAGGTGACCAAGCCGACTTGCGAGTAAATATTCAACGTCGTCGTCCAGCCTTCCGTGGCTGAAAACGACCATCCGGGAGGGCCAGAGGCTTTGAGCACGGTGAAGATCAGCGCACCGAACATCGCCAGAGGAACCGATCCGAGCAGGATGATAAGTGGATCACGAAACGAATTAAACTGTGCGGCAAGCACGAGGTAGATCAAGACGACCGCAAGGCCAAAGGCAGGCAAGAATTTCCCTGCCTCTTCTTTCAGCTGGCGGGACTGCCCGCCAAAATCATATCGCACTCCCTTGGGAAGAACTTCGGCAGCCGCCGCCTCCAATGCAGCAAGCCCATTGCTCAGTGACTGAGGGGCAACGCCCTGAATCTTCACGGCATTCAACTGGCTGAAGCGGTTCAAACTCCGGGGTTCGACACCCCGCTCAATCTCCGCGATAGCACTGAGCGGCAGGAGTTTATTTTCTGGACCGCGCACATGAATAAGATCCAGTTGGTCTGGAGTCAGCCGCTGGTTTCTGGCGATCTGCGGGATCACCTTGTAGCTGCGGCCGTCCAGATTGAAGCGATTGACAAAATTCCCGCTAAGCATGATCCCAAGATCTGCGCCGACACTGCGCAGATCGAGCCCGAGGCTGGCGATCTTATCGCGGTCCAAGCGCACCCGTTCCCTTGCCTGATCGATTTTCACATCGGTTTCCAAGAATGCGAACTGGCCCGAGGGCATTGCCTTATTGATCACATCCTGCGCGAGCATGAGGAGTTCCTCCGTTTCTTGA
>JBDNGG010000068.1:0-10185 GCA_041689405.1 Terrimicrobiaceae bacterium
CACAAAATCAGGACTGGAGGGGCGGCATGGATAAATGGCGCGACTCAACAGGCTACCGTGCGGCGAACGCCACGCCGCCCGACTTCCGCGACGAACTGATGCGGATAGCTTCTCTGGCGAACAGGTGATTAATCAGAACTAATTCTAAAATAATATGACAAAATCAGAAGCAATGGAGAAATTGGAGGTTGGGATGGTTCGGGAACGGTTGCTTTACCGGACTCAGCAAACCTATCGGGGCTGTGTAATGCGGTTTCTTACTTGGGCCGCTGGAAAGTGGTCTGCCAATACGCGCGAACAAGTGGTCTCTGATTATCTTGGAGAGCACGCGGGCAACTGGTCCGCCGCAACTCAAAATCAGGCTCTCAATGCGATTGTGTTTTTCTTCAAAAAGGCAATTGAAAAGCCGCTTGGGGAACTCCCGCAATGGACTTATGCCCAGCGGTCTAAACGATTGCCTGTTTGGCTTTCGCATGATGAAGCATTTGCCGTCTTAGGGCAAATGTCTGGCCTGTCAAAACTTGCGTGCCAGCTCATGTATGGTGCTGGGCTTCGTATCTCGGAGGTTACCCGCCTTCGCCGCCGCGACATTAACTGGTCAGAGGCAATGATTGTTGTCCGTGACGGTAAGGGAGAAAAGGACCGCGTGACGTGCCTTCCGATTTCTTTGATTTCAGATCTCCGGGCACAAGATTCCCGAGCTGCAGCTCAATGGCAGGAAGATCGTGACCGCAATGTCGATCCCGTATGGATGCCGGATTGCATGGTGCGCAAGTATCCGAAATCCGGGCTTGAGGAAGGGAATTTCTGGCTACTGCCATCCGCAGGACTCGCACAAGATAAACAATGGGGCCGTGTGCGCCATCACATCCACCCAGATACCTTGTCAAAAGCGATTCCGGTTGCCGCCCGCCGCGCTCGTGTGCTCAAGCATGTGAAAGCGCATGTTTTCCGCCATTCGTTTGCTACGGAATATCTTATGCAGGGAGGAGTTATCCATGATCTTCAAGCGCTTTTAGGACACACCACCATCGAGACAACGCAGATTTATTTGCACTGTCTGCCAAAACTCGCCGCGCGGATTACAAGCCCGTTAGATCGTGTGCCGGGAAATGTTGTGCAATTCGACCGGACGTTCACCCCATCGGTAAACATTCCCGAACCATTAAAAGCCGTTTCCCAATGAAACAACCGACTCCGCATCCAGTTTATCCAATACCCAAGATCATGGGAGAAAAGACGCAGGGGATTCTCATTGTGGATATGAGCCCGGACGCCGCCGCACCTCACCTCATTGAGATTCCGGAATCTGACTTTCTCAGCAAGATGCAAAAGCGGGAGGAAATAATCATCAAAGCCGGCATGGATCCGCTGAACTACGGATATGAACCGCAACACTGGCTCGATGCGGACGCCGAACTCGAATCCTCACCGCACACGCTGTGCGTATTCGGCGGAAATCGTGCTGGCAAAACGACCTGGGGCATTAAGCGGGCCATCCAGAAGCTCGTTTACAAAGACAACGTGGACGTGCTTTTCCTCCAAAACAACGAGCTATCATCCATCCAGCTCCATCAAAAGCTCGCTTATACCTTCCTGCCAATGGAATGGCGCAAAGGTAAAAAGACACTGGGAGGCAATATCCGATTTGATTTCAAAACGGGATTCTCTGACAACGTATTCACGACCGACCGCGGAGGCACCGCCATCTTCGGAAACTACTCTCAGGACGTGGAGAAATACGAGGGGTTGCAATATGATTTGATCGTAGCCGACGAAAACATGCCGCTAAAATGGTATCTCGGCCTGCTGCGCTGCCTTGCTGATAGAAACGGCAAGCTGCCATGGCTGTTCACGCCTATCGATGGAGTCACGCCAGCGATCACCGAAGTGACCACGGGAGCCCGCACGATCCGCAGTCTGCCGGTTGATCCCACATTGTTATCGCTCGAAGAACGCCACGTCACCGACTGCGAGCCCGGACACATGCCCTACATCAGCAAAGCCGGTAAGGTGCACATCATTTATTTTCATTCAAAGCTCAACCCGTTTTGCAATTACCAAAACCTCAAAGACCTTTACGGGACCAAGAGCAAAGAAATCCGAGAGCGCAGATTTTACGGGTTTGCCCGCAAGACCAGCCGAGTCTCGTTTCCGAAATTCGGGGATGCAAACATCGTGCCACACGACCGACTTCTCGCGCGGATTTCTGACGCGGGTTCTGTGTCCCGGTATCACGTTATGGATCCTGCCGGCCGCAGGAATATGTTCATGCTTTGGATTGCCGTCGATGCCGAAGATTATCACTACGTTTACCGCGAATGGCCCGACCAACCTCGCCACGGAGAATGGGCACTTCCCGCCCAGGATGCCCGCAAGTGGGATGGAGAAGAAGGCCCCGCGCAACCCTCGCTTGGATATACCATATCCGATTACAAGCGATTGATCCTCACCGAAGAATCCAACCGCTACGACATCAAACGGGGCTGGGATATGTGCGGGGAAGACATCGTGCGCCGGTTAATCGATCCGCGCTCAGGTGCCGCCGATGCCATAGCCGACCGCGATGGAGGATCATCCATCATTGCACGGTTTGAAATGGAAGACGTGGACGCATCCGGAATCGTCACGTTCCCCTCGCTTTACTTTGAGCCAGCACCAGGCATACCAGAAACGCAAGGCGCAGGAGAAGACCGCGAGGGAGTGCAGGGCATCAACGATTTGCTGGGGTGGGACGAAACGCAACCGCTGTGCGCACTGGTCAACGAACCTCGATTGTTGATCTCAGACCACTGCGAGAATTTGATTTGGGCTCTCAAAAACTACACCGGCAACGATGGACCAAAGGCCGCGTGCAAAGACCCCATCGATTGCTTGCGATACGCCGTGACCGAGAAGCTCCAACACTACAGCGCAGACATGATGACCGGACGAGACGGCGGAAGATTTTGAAAGTCAAACAAAATCCATCGACAAATGCCACCGCCTAATTTAACTCTATACCCCATAGGACATCAAATGTCCTACCCTACCTTATGACCAAGCCGCTACTCATGCGTCGGAGAGAATTGTTTGACCTGCTGGAATCAGCGGGCATCAGCGTGCGTCAGGCCAAGAAACTCCTTACCAACCAAGTGATAAAGCAAATCAAGTTGCCAGGCATGGACCAAGGCCGCAGCTACTACTCCCGACATCAGGTAGAGCGCGACGTGCTTGAATACGCCCTGTCCGGCCACAACTGACCGCCCTCCCACTCCTATGAAAAACGAACTTGTTGACATTACCGCCGCCGACGCCAAGCCGGACGTGCTGCGATCCGCGCTCACCGAAGTCCTCACCGATGCCTCATGGTGGTATACTCGGGCACAAGAAAACCATGAATCTTTTCTCTGCCAATGGACCGGCCAGAGCCGTGACGGGCGCAAGCGAGCCGAAGCCATAGGCAAAGACCCATTTCCGTGGGAGGGAGCCAGCGACCAGCGCATCCGCACGGTAGATGAGATCGAAAACGATCACGTCAAGACCATGCTTGCATCGTTCTTTCGGAGCCGCGTCCAAGCCGTCGCGATGGACGCCGACGATGTGGTGCGGGGCGAGCGTGCCACCGTGCTCCTCAAATGGGTAGTCTGGGGACAAATGCGCCGTCGCCTACGCCGCGAACTTGAAATCGCCGCCCGCTGGAGGCAACGCTTTGGGCTATCGATTTCCCATATTTGCTACGATTCGCAATACCGGTTGATTGAGCAACCCATTGACATCGCTGCGATTGCCGAGGCTGTGATCGCATCCACCGGACAGCCAGCGGACGAAGCCGCAATGGGTCAGGCCACCGAGGCATTGATGCTGCAATTTGAAGACGAGCTCCTCGACGAGCAATCCGCCGAGCTTATCAAGACATTCTCGCCGATTATCACCGCCGCCGCCTCCCGCCGCATGGTGCGAGAGATCCGCGAGACCGGGACCGCAATGCTTGAGATCCCCGAGGTTTACGCCGCGCAACCTCGCTGGCAAGCACTCCTTCCATTCGTAGATGTGTTTTTCCCGATGAACACCGACGACATCCAAGATGCGCCGTGGATTGCCCATCGAGAATTGATTTCCGAGACCGACTTGCGCGCCCGCATCGAAACAGAAGACTACGATGCAAAATGGGTGGAAGAAGCAATCAAGCACAAAGGAGACCGCTGGACACAATCCGGCTGGGCCGACTTTCTACGCGACGAGATCCGCAATGAGCGGGGATTTCTCGTGCAAGCTGACAAAAATCTCATCGAGATTTGGCATTTCTCCACCAAGACAAACGGGCCAAAGAACACGACCGCAATCTATGAGACCGTGCTCCACCATAGCGTCAAAGACGGCACAGGCAAACACGCCTTGCAACGCTACGACCATGGCAAATTCCCATACGTCACGCACGTTCGCGAGAACATCAGCCGCACGTTGGCAGAATCCCGAGGCATCGCAGAGATTGCCGCCACATGGCAAGACGCCATCAAGACGCAGCACGACAGCCGCAGCGACCGCACGGACCTATCGACCATCCCCGCCTTGCGCGTGCCGCTTCGACGCGGACTCGTGCGCCCGAAACTTGGGCCCAAAGCAATCATTCCAGAAGTCAAGCAAGGCGAAATCACGTTCATGGATCCCCCTCGCTTCGACGGTGGGAGCATCGAGATCGAAAGCTCCACCGAGCGCATGGTTGATCGATACTTTGGCCGGGTCAGTGCTTCCGTGCCGCCCGAGCGTGCCGTGCTCCACGCGCAAGACCTGGTGGATGGTTGGCTCCTCGAATGCAATGAATGCGTGCAGATGTGCCTGCAACTCACGCAGCAATACATGCCAGAGTCAATCATGGTGCGGGTCAGCGGGCCAACCCCTCGCCCCCAGCGCATGACCCGCGCCGAGATCCAAGGGCAGTATGATTTGACCATCGAGTTCGATAGCCGCAATCTCAACGAAGAATTTGTGATGAAGAAGCTGGACGCATACGCGAAAATCCTGCCAATGGATCGCCAAGGCCGCGTAGAGCTTGGCCCCCTGGTCGAACAAGCATTGCAGTCCGTCGATCCATATCTTGCCAGCTCATCGATCCGCAGCGCAGAAGCTGCCGAACAAAAGGAGACCGACGCCGAAATGGAAAACTGGAAGGCCATGGTGTCCGGGATCGAACCTCCCCTCCCCGACGGAGGGGGAGCAATGAATTATCAACTCCGCTTGCAAACGCTCATGCAGATTATCCAGAGCAACCCCGAGATTCAGCAGATGATCCAGCAACGCCCCATACTCGCAGAAATGGTGCAGAACCGTATCAAGTCGTTTGAATTTCAAGTCCAGCAGGGAGAGAACGCACAAATCGGCAGACAAGGTGCGGGAGCCGTGCTGCAAGAGGGAAGTTACTAACGCAAGCTCTTCGCGGCCTCCCGTGCAAGCCGCATAATTTTAACCAACAACGAAAGACATAACATGAAGACATACACACATAAATTCAGCACCGGAGCAATTTGCACCGTGCAAGTATCGGAAACCCTCCCAGAGAATGGATCTACTCCAACAAGAGAAATTTCGTGGGAGGGCGAGGAAATGACATCGGAAATCGCAGATGAATAAACGCAATTCCAGCATGTCGTAAATCAGGATATGGCCGACGCGCACGGAATTAAAATCATGTGCGTAACGAGCTGCACTGATGGAACAATGGAAAAATGGGGATACACGCCGCATGAAAAACCGCGCCTCCTTTGATTTTGCAAACCCATGAACATCCTTGGATTTCAGATCTATCTCCTTCTTAGTTCGCGATAATATGTAAAACGGCGAAACCTGCCAATAAGTGGTTCCTGATCGGTGATCGAACAAAAAATATGAAAATTAAAATAAAGACACTGAAAGTGCTGGAACTAACCGAAGATAACATGAGCGCAACTCAGGAGAGAAATGTGAAGCCTCTTGATAAACAGGAACAGCTAAACCCTGATCTCGTGATATGCGCCGGAATGGTTATACTGAATCGCACCGGCGAAATTTTTGGACCACTAAAAGCATCCGATCGAAATCTAAACGTTGTTGAACTTACAGAAGCTGAAGTCAAAAAGGCAAAATGTAAAAACAGGCCGTGCGCTGCCGCCGGGGATAGGGAAGCAGACGCCGACGCAATAATTTTTAATATGCGCGTTCTCAAAAGTCGCAGTGGGCGCATAGGCATTGCAAATACAATGGAAGAACTCGAACAAATGATTGGGGCCACGCGCCACATCGAATGGAGGAAATCGTGATGCAACTCGAGATGCTACATGTTGATGAACTTTCAGCCGAAGAGGCTACTTGTGGGTATGATAATGATGCTGCAGAACTAATTAAAGACGGATGGGTGCCTTCCGGACCTGTTGTAATTATCGTGAAGGATGGATACCTTGATAGTGTGCATTGGCATATTTTTCAACCATGGGAATATAAGGGCAACCCATGAACATCCTTGGATTTCAGATCATCCGGGCTAAACGCCCCCGGCCAGTAACGCTTGCGGGACGATTGACCGACGCCAACGTCATTGAGCGTCTCGCCATCGATCCGGACCACCCCATCCTTGCAGCGGTCAACGAGATTTTGTTGCGCAAAGCAGAGGATGCCGCCTTCGAATCGGCGCAAGCCGAGACCGTAGAGAATCCGCAACTCCTCGCGTTCACATGCGGAAGCGCGAGTTTTGCACGCGATGCCATCGCAGACATCGAAGATTGGCGCGAAGCCGCACTGGAAGCCACTCGGAAGCAGTAGCGCACGCAAGTTTAGCTCAAGTTTAGCTCAAGTTTAGATTCACCCACGAAGCCCGTTTGCCACGTTTGGTAAACGGGTTTTCTGCGTTTTAGCAGTCAAACCGTGTGCGTGTTACGACACGTTCCGACACGTTGCGGCGCACACTGGCACGTTACGCCCCACGCCCTATTTACGGCAGCAATAATCCCGCGCTAACGATGATCCATGCGGAAAATACTTGGATCATCCGGCCTTCAACAACTGCCAGCAATGGCGGTCGTTTCGTGGGCACATAGATCCCTGGTTGGGCAATCTGAGCCGCCCAAAATTGGCTCTGGCATCCCGGCATACGCCGCCGAGGACGAGAGGGTAAAATAACCATGGCTGACGCGACCACCACCGAGACCTCACCAGCAGCACCAAGCATCCTCGATTACATCGATGGTGCAGACATCCTGCGACCCCCAGCCGAGACGGTATCCCCGGATCAGTCGGAAGAAGTGAGCGAAACGAGCGATGAAGAAATCACGGAAACCCCTGCAACCGCCGAGGAAACCAAGGAAGACGCCGGGAAACCGGAGAACCCCAAGGCAAAATCGGATTGGCCGGATAGCGCAAGAGCCCGAGTCGATGCGCTGACCAGCAAAGCCCGGACCGCCGAAGAGCGTGCCACCACTGCCGAAGCGAGAGCATCAGCACTAGAGGCCACACTTCAGCAGCAGACTGCCCACAAACCCACCGAGCCCGCCCAGCGTGCCGCCACACAAAACCCATTGGATGCTGTCACCAGCCCAGAGGATTTGCAGCGGTTGCACCTCGAAACGGCCCAGTGGAAAGAATGGGCATTTGTCAATCTGGACGGGGGCACGATCAAGGGTGCCGATGGAGAAGATCACGATCTCAGTGCCGAGCAGGTTCGCCGCCTACTTGCCACACTGGACAAGCGATTGACCATTGACCTCCCTGCCAAAGCCCAGGAGCTGCAAATGCGCGACCGCTTCCAGACCGAAGCACGCGAGAAATACCAGCAGTTCTTTGCCGAGGATTCCGATGCCGAAGAAGTGCAACAATTTCGCAACGTGCGGGGATTCCTCGCAGATCGCGGATTTGCCAACTTCCCCGACCTCGATCTCATTGCCGCCCGCTACCTCGTAGGAGAACGCGCCGAACGCGACACGGCCAAACCGCCTGCCGCAACACCTCCCAAAGCGACAGTGCCCGCACTGCACAAAACGCCCGTTGCGCCAAATGCGCCACGAGCAGCAGCCGCCACAATTCCCAAGCCGGGAGCCAACCGTAATGAGGCCCTTCAACAAGCCCTCAATTCGGGAGGAAAGGAAGACGACCTCGCCAACCTTTTGATGGCCGGAAGCACGCACTAACCCAACCCAACCAACCCCCACCATTTAACCACCCTACCAGGGACCAATACTATGCCAGGAACATTTGAAGTAAACCAAGTCGGCAAACGCGAAGATCTCGCGGATATAATCGCCATCGCAGACGCCAAAGCAACGCCTTTCACGTCGATGCTCAAAAAGGGAAAGAAGGCCACCAACACATTGTTTGAGTGCCAAGCAGACAAATACGACGACGCGCAGACCGGGGGTGTCCCCGAGGGCAAAGACGTAGATACCTACGAAGACGCCGCCGAGTATCGCGAGAAAATCGCTGGCCGGTTGCAGAAATTCCGCCGCACCGTGCTCGTCACCACCGAAGCGCAGGAAATCAGCGTGATCGCCGGTATCAACTCCAGCGACGTTAATAACGTCCCCGGAGCCGACGAATACGCTCGTGCCAAAGCCAAGAAGGCCATCGAGATTAAGCGCGACATGGAAGCCACTTTCCTGTCTGACAACGACTCGCGAGCCGAAGCCACGGGTCAAGCTCGTCGCAGTCGCGGAGTCGGAGCTTGGATTGCACAAACCGCCCAGACGGATCTTCCCGTGCCGGTTGCTTATCGCACCCCTACCGCCAGTCTGTTCAGCGGGGCTATCGGGACATTCACGGAGGATACCCTCCGAGGATTGCTCGAAAGCCGTTGGGATCAGACCGGTGCTTCCGACGAGCTCGTCGGGATCGTTGGCAGCAAGGTCAAGAACGCAGTATCGGACATGATCCGGTATGAGCCGAACAAGGCGTCCAACACCGTTGTCCGGAGCTATCGCGCCGACATCGGGGACAAGAAAGTCCAATCCATCGTGGACGTTTACGAAGGTGATTACGGCACTGACGAGCTCTTCTTGAACTCCTTCCTGCCGAACAACTTTCGCGGATACATCCTCGACATGCGTTTCTTCGAATGTCGCTCCGCATTCATGCCGCGCTTCGAAGAGCTTCCCAACATGGGAGCCGGACGCCGGGGAATGATCGAGGCCATCGTCGGCCTGAGCTGCATGAACCCGCTCGGACAGATCAAAATCGTTGCCACAGCCTAACCCAACTACCTGAAAGGAAACCTATCCAATGAAAGTTATCACACTCTCCGCAGAAGAGAAACGCCAGAGCGGGTATTCGCACGTCATTGAGATCATTAACACCGATCTCAACGCCGCCGCCACTGCCCAGACCATCGATCTTGTCACCGGCCTCACCGCTGGTGCCATCGTCACCGCCGCCGCCATGCGACTTGTCACACCGTTTTCCGGTGGGGCAGGAAGCGGATTGCTACTCGAAGTCGGGTGGGATTTGACCGCTGGCACCGATGATCCGGACGGATTCATAAACGACTACGAGATCAACCTTGCCGGGACCGAAATCCTCGCCGCCGACGGTAACGGAGCCGCGTTCGCAACGCTCCGCACGGGATTTGCGTTCCAGGAGACAGGCAAGATCACTGCGACATTCACCGCTACAGGAGCCAATCTTTCCACCCTCACGGCTGGCAAGGTTGCAATCTTCCTCTCGATCTTCGACCTGGACGACCTCCTGTAACACACTTCCTCCCGAACACCGTAGTTGATCGCTGGGATTGAGTTGCGATCAACTACGGGCCGGGGGGTTCATTTTACCAAATCGCAATAATGCCCCCCCCCGAAGTCATTCCGCAGATCGATGCGCCCCGGGCCATTGTGGACGAGTTTCGCGTTGGCTTCCAAGTCCACGCCGCCCTCGCCGCCGTGCGCCAAGAGCGAATCGCATCTGCATCCAAGCAGATCGAAAGCCGCTTGGTGGATGGTATCGGGCAACTTGCGTATCAGATCGACTCAGACACCTACTGGCTCATGCAGCACAAGTTTGGCCGAGGTTGTTGGAGGGATGCCGATTTCCGCCGCGACTGTGAAAACAAAGGCATGCTCACCCGGGTAAAGGGCCGAGCCGACAAGACCACCCTGCTTATGCCGGGATTAAGGAAAGCAGCATGAGAGTTGTCTCCTTCAAATCCATCCGCGACCGTGCGCTTCGCCGTCGTGGGCTCAACCCGGACGAAGG
>JBDNGG010000069.1:0-8077 GCA_041689405.1 Terrimicrobiaceae bacterium
AATGATGTATGAGGTATTGCCAAAGGTGGCCGGCGACTTGCTGCGCTACCTCACGCTGGGGATCGGAGAATATTTCATTGATAATTTCGCTGACCCGTTTAAATGCGAGTAGGCCCGTGCGCTCACTCTGTAGGGCTGCAAGCACCGCTCGGGCCGTTTCCCCATCGGCGAGTTTTTCCAATGGGAGCCCCCCAAGCTCGACGATGCAAAATCCGGCGTCAGGAGCGAACGTGCCTGCCCAATGATGGAGGGTTTCCGGGATGTCAATGAGGTCCCGCAGTTTCCTAACGGCTGACCATTTCTCCGGCCCCGGATAAAGCACGATCGGAATGACGAGTGGAAGCTTTGTGGAGCGCTGGGAACCCGACTGGGATGCGGCGCGATGCGTCTGCCAGATAAGGAGCGTATATTCGAGCACACGCAAGGGCATGAGTCGATCTACGGTGCTTTGGTGTTCAAGCAGGATGTAAAAACAAACCGGCGAGCCCGCCACATTAACGCTATAAACGAGATCTTCGCGCCGTTCGGCAAGGGCTGCGTTGATACCGCTGATCTTTTCAATTTGGAGGCTTTGCCAATCTACGAGAACGAGGAATTCCGCTGGAAGCCATGTGGTCAGAAATTGCCGCACGACTGCTGGAATCGAAAGGGCATGACGGAATAATTGGTCGTTGCCAGGTGTCATTGTGTGAGGTTAGGCAGGTCGCAGTAAAAAGTCGGAAAGTGCGAAAGTTTTCGTGATGGAGTAGAAGAGCGACGATACCATCCCACTCGTGACTCGTCACCTTTGAACTCCTTCATGCCGCTTCATGCGCTTCATGGTACAATCAGAATGGACTATGAAAATTAGCGAACGCCGGAAACTTGCTATCGCGCTCTGAGATGGCTGGCGCAAAAGCGCCGGTTGATGGGTTGAAGGGCAGAATCGTTGACGGGAGGTCAGAGTTGGCCGATTCAAGATCTACCCGATTCAATCCGTCAACGGATGTGCTTGCACGCTCCTTCCATTGAAAGCCAAAGCTGTCCCATAGGATGCCGCCGTCGTTGGCTGGGGCGTGGACGGCGTTCGTTTTATAGATCAGACATGAGTTGTCTTCGATGCTGTAGAACCCGTGGGCGAATCCAGCCGGAATGTGAACGATGTGGCGGTTGGCTGCCGAGAGTTCGAATCCGGCCGATTGTCCGAACGTCGAGGAATTTTTGCGTAGGTCGAGAATCACATCTACGACGCTGCCGGTGATGCAATACACGAGCTTCTGGTGGGCGTGGGGTGGTGTCTGGAAGTGCATCCCACGTAAAACTCCAGCTGCGGAGGTCGAGAAGAATTCTTCCCGCACGGTGATGCATATACCGTGTGCAGCAAGCTGGTTTTCATGAAACGGCTTGACGAAATTCCCGCGTGCGTCTTCGAAAACAAATGGCCGAAGCACTTTAACGCCAGGTAGGGGCTCGGAAAAGAGGGTCATTTTAGAAAGGCTGGAAAATGAATTCCGAACTAAACAGGGAGATGCGGAAAGCTGAAATGGGATACGGATGCGGGTAGCTTTTTTGACAGGAGAGACAGGATGATGAGATACGGTTGATCGCACGCGGAGGCACGGAGTGAACAGAGGGGAATAAAAAGGAGCGCAGCGTGGCTCCGGCTTAACAGTAAATAGTGCAAGGACGATGCCTCGACTAGCGTTCGACACCGACAACCGCCACTAGTTACCCGCAACCTTCGAATTCTTCTCCATCGTGCAATTCCTTTAATTCCTTTTATACCTTTGAAACTTCGCGTGTGGCGACGAATTCGCAGATGATTTTGACCATATAATCGATCATTGCTGGGGTGAGGCCGGGGTAGGTGCCGAGGAACATGGTTTGTTTCATGATACGGTCGGCATTCGGGAGTTTGCCGACGACGCGCATGGAGTCCGGGTTGTCGCGGCGGAGTTGCACAAACGCCGGCTGACGAACCAAATTGCCACCGAAGAGCATTCGGTTGCCGATTTTGTTTTCATCCAGATGCGCTGCCAGTTCCGTACGGGTGAACGGTGCGTCTTCTTTGATCGTGATCTTGAATCCGAACCACGAGCAGGACGTGCGGCAACCCGTGTCGTCCCAAGTGAAGGTGCTGGTGATTGGTTGTTCGTTATTGGTTGCTGGTTCTTTGTTGCTCCCAACTAACAGCGAGGAACTATTAACGCCATGCTCGCCCGGCGGAATCCAAGCGGTGGCGTGGGTCGGCAGGGCGAACACGATATATTTTTCCAGTCCGTGAAGTCCCCGGCGCAGGCGCTCCCAGTTTTGTTTGCGGGCTTCGATGAAGTGCGGGAGGCGTTTGAGTTGGACGCGACCGATTGCGGCCTGCGTGTCGAGCGGTTTGACGTTAAATCCGATGTGGCTGTAAATATATTTGTGATCGTATCCCTCGGGCAGTTCGCCGAGTTGCCAGCGGAAGCGTTTGCCACAAGTGTCGTCCTTGCCGGATGCGCACCAACAATCCCGGCCCCAGTCGCGAAAGGATTCAGCGTAGGTCTTGAGGGGGGGGCGGCGAATGATATTTACCGATCCACCTTCGCCCATGGTGAGGTGGTGCGGTGGGTAGAACGACTGAGTGGAAAGGTCCCCAAACGTACCGGTAAAGGCGGTCAAAGTTCCATTTTCGATGAATGGAATTTTGGTTGAATGGGATTCTCTATTTGGCGGTTCCCCACTTTCCCCGTTCAACCCATTGGCTTCCGCCAATTTCAGCAGATGATCCAGACCGAGGGATTTGGCTTGATGCACGGGCATGCTGTAGGTGCAGCCGAGGGCGTCGCAGTTGTCTTCGATGAGCCAAAGGTCGTATTTCTGACAAAACGCGAGGACGGTTGTGATCTCGAACGGATTGCCGAGCGCGTGGGCCATCATAACGGCCTTGGTTTTCCCTGGCGAGTATGCGGCTTCGAGCTGGGAGCAATCTGCATTGCCGGTGAGCGTCTTGGCATCAATGAAGACGGGGACGGCACCGGTTTGGATGATGGGTGAAACAGTCGTCGGAAATCCGGCTGCGACGGTAATGACTTCGTCACCGGGGCGGATGCGTTTGTGGTCTGGAAGCTTGTGGGTGGTGAGGGCGGAGAATGCCACGAGGTTGGCTGAGGAGCCGGAGTTGACGAGCAGGCAATGCTTGACGCCCATGAACGCGGCGAGTTCCTTCTCCATGGCTTCGCCTTCAGGGCCAAGCGTGAGCCAGAAGTCGAGCGTGGCTCCAACTGCCGCCTCGACCTCGTCTTCGGTGAAAACACGGCCCGCATACGGGATGTTCGTTTCGCCAGGAGTGAATGGCGCGTGCGTAGCGTCGTCTCCGGGGCGGTTGGCGGTGTGGGTAAGCCGCGAATACTCGCGGGTGTCACTAAGAATGATCTGTTTCCGCACTTTACGAATAAAGGAATCTGTAACGGTGGGCTCCAGCACATCAACGATGTCGGCAAGCACCTTCAAAACACGGTCGCCCCGAATCCACGATGGTTTCGGGAGTCGGGCATCCGTCGCGTAGTCATCATCCGAAACGGGGAGCGCGTGATTCTCGCCTGGTTGGCTGGTGAGCATGACAAGCTCTAAGTCTCCGCGCCCGTCGGGGCCAGACAGCACCAAAGCCGGTCGGTTTTTGCCGCCACGTAGGTCGGTGTAGGGCCACCGCAATCGCACAGTGAATCCGGCCCAATTCATTTCGCAGACGGGGTGCGCACGAGGGCATCAAGACTGTCTCCCCAATCCTCGGCATCCTGAAAGGCGCTGTTGAGTTGAGCGGCATCCCAAGCACTTGGTTGGCGTTTGGCGATTTCTTCCGCGGTGTAGAGAACGAGCCGCTCCCCATCGGGAACTGGAGTGGTGGATTCAAGGACGCGTAGGATGCTGCCCTCTTTTATGACGGTGATGCTCATGTTTTGGAATATTCGCTAATCTGTTGTTGTGTTAAGTGAACGGCATCTGCGCCATCGAACACCGCCCGATACCATACGGCGGTTTTCTCGATGGTCGTAGAAAATCTCCACTTTGGCTGCCATCCTAGCAAGTGGAATGCCTTATCGGTGGTGAGATTTAGTTTTCCTGCCTCATGTGGCGCGTGTGGGTCGCTTCGATCCTCCCACCGACCTGGCCAGTGCTGGAGGATCTCCGTAACCAATGCCTCAACCGGGCGATTGGAATCGAGGGCCGGGCCAAAATTGAACGCACTGCAGAGCGCGGGGAGGGGTTCGTTGTTCGTTGCCAACGCAGCGGCGAGGGATAGGTAGCCCGAAAGCGGCTCAAGCACGTGCTGCCACGGGCGAGTCGAATGTTTGTTGCGAACGGGAATCTCGACGCCAGTTGCCAGCGCCCGCATGCATCGGGAACGATGCGATCCTCCGCCCAATCTCCGCCGCCGATCACATTGCCGGCCCGGGCGGATGCGATGAGGGTTGTTGGTTGGAGGTTGCTGGTTTTTCGTTGTTCGCTGTTGGTTGCCAGTTGTTGATTGGTGGTTGTCGGTGATTGGAAAAACGATCGCCTCCATGAAGCAATGGCAATCTCTGCTGCTCCCTTGCTGGAACTGTAGGGATCATAACCGCCAAGCGGGTCTTCTTCACGATAACCGTATGTCCATTCTCGATTCTCGTAGACCTTGTCCGTGGTGACCATAACAGCCACGCAGGGGGTGGTTTTTGGTTGCAGGTCGTTCGTTGTTTGTTGGATGTTGAACTGCCGCAGTGCTTCCAAAACGTTAATCGTCCCCATGACGTTTGTCTGCCAAGTTTCAACCGGCTCGCGGTATGAGAGTCTAACCAAAGGCTGGGCGGCAAGGTGAAAAACGAAATCCGGCTGGGTTTGCAGGACGACATTTTTCACTGCGTCCGGGTCTCTGATGTCGCCTATCATGTGTCGGATGCGGGAGGCCAGGTCGAGTTGATCGAACAAGGCTGGGCGGGTCGCCGGAGGCAGAGCGAATCCTGTAATCTCCGCGCCCAGCGACAGCAGCCACTCGCAAAGCCAGCTCCCTTTGAATCCTGTGTGACCGGTCACGAGGACGCGTTTGCCCTTAAAAGTGCCAAGTTGAGAGTTTAAGTTTAAGTAATTCACGGGGAGCGATGGACCTTGAGTTTAAGATTTTCTGAGTGATCGGATCAATCCGTGGAGCATTTTCGAGATTTTTCTACGGTTAGATACGAGTGGGTCGCCTTCTTCGGGACGGATATATCCGAGTTCTACTATTAACATGATCTGCGTTCTGAGCTCGCCAGCCGATCCGCGAGCGTAGTCGAGAAACTGGATGAACTCTGGCTTCGAGTTCCTTTTCGCGCCTTCGGCAATATTCGAAGGCACTGAGACGGCAGAACGCATTACCTGATCCGTAAACGACCGAGAGGAGCAGCGTTCGACCATTTGACAGGCTCGAACGGCAGCGTCTTTTCCGCGCTTCCAAACATCCAGATCTTCAAAGGACATACACGGGCTTCAAGCGTGGTCTCGGATTCATATACTTCAACTTGCAACTTAAACCGGCCACGGTGTGGCCTACCAAACCTTCCACGGGGCTTCCCCCTTGGCCCACATGTCTTCGAGTTCGACGCGATCGCGGAGCGTGTCCATCGGGCGCCAGAACCCGTGGTGTTTATACGCTGCCATCTGACCATCTGCTGCGAGCGATTCCAGCGGGCCTCGCTCCCAGATGGTTTCGTCGCCGTCTTTGATGTAGTCCAGGACGCTTGAAGAGAGGACAAAATATCCGCCGTTGATCCATGCGCCATCGCCCTCCGGTTTCTCCTGAAACTGACGGATGAGCTCCGGGTTTTTCGGACAAAACCCGAGCGCGCCATAGCGGCCAGGAGGCTGGACGGCGGTGAGTGTAGCGCGTTTGCCGTGCGATTTGTGGAATGCGACCAATGCGGTGACGTCGACGTCCGCGACGCCATCGCCATAAGTGAAGCAAAATGGCTCGTCGTCCAAGTGCTGGGCGACCCGGGCGAGGCGGCCGCCCGTCATCGTGGCCTCGCCAGTATCCACAATCGTAACACGCCAAGGCTCAGCCTTTTTGCGATGCACTTCCATGGTATTGGATCCCATATCGAACGTGACATCAGACATATGCAGGAAGTAATTCGCGAAGTACTCCTTAATCACGTAGCCCTTGTATCCGGCACAGATGACGAAATCGTTGATGCCATGAGCACTGTAGATCTTAAGGATGTGCCAGAGCATCGGTCGCCCGCCGATTTCAATCATGGGCTTGGGCTTAAGATGTGTTTCTTCGGATAATCGGGTCCCGAGACCCCCTGCGAGGATGACTGCTTTCATTGTGTGGGAGTGGCGCGCTGCGTGCGAGTTATCAGTTGCTGATTATTAGAGTTCACCGATGATGCGAAGTTATCAGTTATTGGTTGATGATCCGGAGTCAGGGGCCAAGGGCTGCACGTTTCGCATCCCAGCAATAACCAATAAGGACCAACAATTAAACTTCGAACTTTGTTGAAATGCTGCCGCCCTTGGTGAAACCTCTGGATTTCTTGCCGCTTGAATCAAATTGGCGCTCGCGTGACATGTTGCCGTCCGGTGACGGACCACCAACATGAATGCGCAATTCATTCAATGAGTTCAATAAAAAATGAACGATGTGACGCCTTTTTCGAAGCACCGGTGATGCGACTTATTGGTTGTTGGTTATTAGAAAGCGGGTGACGGCGCTTTAGCTCCGGAGGGTGATCGATCCGTAGTCCATTGTTGACGGGTTGCGAGGATCGACGCAAGGCACTCTCGATCCTCCCCATCCACCACTCAACCCCGGTAACGCGCAATGAGCTCAATATGTTTGACCTTGTGAAGGCTCCATGCCCCGGCCGCTGCGGCATGGTCGAGCTCTGACGTTGTGCGGTGCTCGGTGATATTTGCGAATGTGGATTGCTCCGCGAAGTCTCTGACTCGATAGCCGAGATGATGAGCCGTCGTGGGAATTGCTTCCTCGAGGTAAACTTGTGTAGGCAATGGGGTCGCAGTCGTTTCGATAAATACGTGACGTTTCCAGAAGTGTCCGGAACCAACAGCGCTCAGGATCACATTTTTGTCTTCACGCTGGCTGATCGCATCCCATGCGGTGGCAAATTTTGGATCGGATAGATGATACCGGTAATGCGGGTTATCCGTGCCGTCCACGCGGCGCAGCCCGTTACACAGCATATCGGCATCTTCGTGTTTAAGCCGTGCAATCATGCGTGCCCCCCAGTCGGGTACGAGCGGGATATGGTCCTGCTCGACAAAGCAGACGTATCCGTGCGGCTGGTCCTGCAGCCATGCGACCGCTTCGCGCATGGGGCCTTGGTAGCTTTGTTTTTCGCACTGATGGTGCTTGGTGCGCACGTCCGCATCGGGAACAAACCGGGCATGGGCGACATCCAAGCGAGCGAACTCGTCCCTGGGGCCTCCATAAACGAGGAGAAGATCGTCGGGCGCAACGCCGGACCGGTGCCAGAAATCGATGAGCTTCTTGCACTGCTCAGCCGGTGCATGCGCTAACACCACCCATAAGACCCGATCCGAAGTCGTATCGGCATCCTCAATCACTGGCCGCCGCGCGACCCTTGGGAAATCCACGGGCGGATAGGTGGCAAATCCGATGCGGTGCGAAAATGATAGAATCCGTGTTTCCGGCAGGAAGACCGTGTGCACCAGCGGCTGTTGCAGCCCGTAGCCGGGCATCCGAACGGTGCCACCAAATCCAACAACCAGTCCCTTGCCGAGCACCTCGCCAGTGCGCTGGTCAACAATCGTGGGTCCAAACCGATTGATGAGCCAGTAGAGCAGTCGCTTGAGGAGGGGTTTCATTGGGGGAGAGGGGGGGATGCAAAGCTGAAAGCTGAAAGCTGAAATGGGAAAGCTGAAAGATCAGTTGTGAACTAAACAGGGAGATACGGAAAGCTGAAAACTGAAAGCTGAAATAGGATGCGGACGCGGGTTGCTTTTTTTGACAGGAGAGACAGGAAGATACAATACGATTGATCGCACATAGAGTGGCGAGTGGCGGGTGGCGAGTGGCGGGTGGCGGGTGGCGAGTGGCGGGTGGCGAGGGGCGAGTGGCGGG
>JBDNGG010000070.1:0-6111 GCA_041689405.1 Terrimicrobiaceae bacterium
AAACCGTGATCTCACCGACAGGCAACGGGGTGAAAGAATAGTTTATCACGTCGTAGTCACACATGAACCCGCCCCCTTGCTCAGCGACTGCAAGCCACCTCGCAAATGACGCGTAGGCCATCCCGGGCCGCAGACGCGTCGGTTGTTTTCTGAAAGCCCGCAATAATCTCCGGGCCTCGGGATCATCCGGTAAATGCGATTGATCCAAAACCACAGGTTCCCATCCGCAGCGGCTCCATGATTTTTTCCAAACATCGATCAGCGCAAGCTCGTCGTCCTCAGGTTTTCCCGCAATCGGGACATAATAGGTGAACACTTTCATCGTTTCGAAATCAGCCTCCGTTTGATCGGGCGTAAATGACTTTCTAGAAAGATCCACGGGCGGAGCAGGCAATCCAATGCTATTGAGAGTAACTTGCCGCCCGTTCCAAGCACGCCAAAATGCGCACTTACGAGGTGCCAAATATCGGGCACAAAGACACGGATCTTCCCGCTTGAGTTAATGTGGTCAGCAACGGCATCCATGTCGCTGGCACGACCGTGAATAATGCGCACCTTCCCGCGCCCAATGGCGGCAGGCATCACAGTCCGAAGGTTGTATTCGCTCGGCAGCACGTAGGGCGCAACCTCGGGCGATTGATATAAAGCAGCCCGGAAGGCCGGTTGATCGCTGTCCATTTTCCCGGTGTCGGCAACTTCCTTTTCATAGATCGCCAACCACAGCCTGAACATCGCACGTACCGAATCGGTGTTTCGATAAGCAATCACACCGGTATTAAGTTCCGCAAAACAGGGGGGCGTGGAGAATGGGCGGTCATGCCGAAATGGCGCATGAGTCACAGCCAGATCAAAGCGCTCCAGCACATCAAACAGGTCATTAATTGGAGCGCAAACCAGCGTGTCCGTATCCAGAAACAACGTGCGATTAAAGGGCGAATCGCAGAGCGGCGCGATCTTGTCTATGAACGAATGACAGGGATTTTCCATCAGCCGGATGACGTCAAAGACTCCGTCAGGGATCTCTTTTTGATCCGTGTAAAGCAGCACCGGCAAGCCGGGCATGTGCCTGCGCAGCGAGCGTGCGGACTGGATCATCTCATCCAAATGCCGTCGGCCCGTAGCAACATAAATAACCCCTCTGGGTTGTGTGGGGCTAGCAGCCATTACCGAACCCTCCCATGCCGGCACCTGATCCCCACCAGCTCACGCAGCATAGGCACCGAATGCCTCGCAAGACTAACCGATCCCCCAGCCACATCCCGCCAATCTACAGGAAACTCGACAATCCGACAATCCGCTTTCGTCAACGCAACCAGGAGTTCCACATCAAAAGCAAATCGCTCGGCCGAAAGCCCATGACGTTCTGCCGCCAGAAAATAATCCCGACGCAACATCTTAAATCCGCATTGGCTATCATAGACCGAGAGCCCCGTTAACAATGCGACCAGCGTGGCAAACACGCGCCCCGCGTAATGTCTCACTGCCAGCCGTTCCACCTTACGGCCCAGCATTTGCACCCGGCTTGCAATTACTGCGTCCGCCTCAAGCTCCGGCCACGCAGTCCAGATCCGCACGATTTCCTTTGCCGGGACAGCTCCGTCCGCATCGGCAAACGCAACCAGATCAGCCGCTGGTCTCGAGCGCCACCCCTGATAGATAGCACCGCCTTTTCCGACGTTGTGAGCCAGCAACAGCGGATCCAGCAACATCGGCCCCGCGCGGCCACTCGCCGTCTGCTCGCGCCGGATAACTTCTTGAAGCGCTGTCACGCCGGCCTGACCGGATCCATCGTCAACGACGAGGATTTGAAACGCAGGAGGTAGCGATGTCATGAGGTCTCGAAGAAACGGTGCAAGTCGTGGCGCGTCCCGGAACGACGGAATCACCAGCAAACACGATGGCCCGTTCATTCAGGCCACCCCTGCACCATCACTGGACGCTGCCTCCAAGCCCGCCACAGAAACTGGTCCGCAGCCCATTTGAAAAATTGTCCCGGCAACTTTGCGACTGCCGTTCGTACGGAATACGACACATAATTTGGATCCCACCTGCCATTATACTTCCGGCCAATTTCAGCAATCTCACGCATACGCTTCCATCCACCGGTCGCGGTGATCGTTTCTTCATAATAGCGTATGCGGGCAATTTCCGTTGGTAATGACACGACCTGACCCTCGTCAGCGAGACGAATCAGGAGTTCCCAATCCATCGCGTAACGGAGCGCTTCATCCAGTCCTCCGATTTTTAGAAAAACGTCGCGCCGAAAAAACATCGCTGGCTGCACGACTCGGAAGGCTGTCCGCAGATCGCTGCGGCTGAACTCGCGATAGGGAACCGTGCGCACAAACTCCCCCGCCCGGTTCATCCGCGATCCAAGCCCATAGACAACCACCGCCTCGGGATTATTCAGAAATCCGTCGCGTATCGCTGCGAGCGCCCTATGACACAAAATATCGTCTGAGTTTAACCACCCGATAATTTCACCATCGGCCAAGCGGGCACCCTTATTAATTGCGTTACTCTGGCCGGTATCCGGTTCCCGAACTACACGGGCACTCGTCTCCGCAGCCCAGGAATCCAGTATTTGAGGAGTGGCGTCAGACGACATGGCATCGATGACAACATGCTCAAAACTTGGATCCTGCTGGTGGCGGATAGACTCCAGCGTCTGCGGCAAAAACTCCGCCTGATTGAAGGTTGGAGTGATGAGGCTAATTTTCATCGACCCCATCTCCTTTGGTTCCCCTCGAAAGACCACTGGCATAGGGCCGAATGAGGTCAATGAATCGTCTCGTGTTTTCAGTCATGCCATCGCTGTTGAGATGATAAACCGTATCGTAGAAACTCGATTTGGGATACATCGCAGATGCGGGGTCGCCAGCCACAGTGACTCCCAAAGATTTCCATTTTGCCACGAGTTCCGCAAAGCGGGCTTTAACTTCCGGGGTATCATATACAGCGAATTGCACCGTCGGTGGAAACGCTACAAGCAATGAAACCTGGTGCTCTTGGCACCACTTCAGAAATGCTTCGAGCTCACTCCAAGCTTCCGCCGAATACGTTAGGGACGCCCGAAAACTCACCAGATCTTCGACTGCATTCAGAGCCTTGGCTCGTGCTGCGGGACGGTCTTTCAGATCATTGACGGCAATATCACCATGCGTGTTCAGCTTCTCCCGCGAGTGTTTTCGGACTGTCTCTGCGTAATCAATCGACGAGGGAATCCATCGTTTGACTCCATTCAAGAGGCTATCGGACTGCGCTCCCATCAACCAACGGAATTTTTCTGAACGAGAGATCACGTTAAGAAAACCCGGATCTTCACCGAGGACAAAGTCCACGTAGATGTCTGTCTCAAAACTCGGATGATAATATTCATACTCCGGTGCCAAGACCACCAAATCGCCAGGCCGTAAATGTCGCTTGGCGCGGTCCAGCAGATACCGCAGCGGCAGGCCCGCGTGAACAGAGAAGTTGACTGAAGGCACGCCAAGTGCCGTTTCGACGTCGGCCGTTCTCACCCCGTAAAGACCGCTTGATCCACCAATCAAAACCAGCCGCCCTCCGTCTGGATGACTCGCCATAGCCGCTTCTTTCACATCATACCATGCACCGATGTTCAAGGCATTGGCCGATGATGAAAATCCGAGAGAACCCGAAAATACTGCGACGAGCAGCAATGCCGAGACCAACCAACCACAAACGACGAATCCAAAATATTTCATTCGAAGCAACTCCCTATTAGAAATTGAAGTAGAGGAATTCACTCGGCGATAGCTGAAAGTACCGGCGGAATACGATAAACAAAATCACACCGCTCAAAACACCATGCCATGCCGTCGGCCGCCAAGCGGGCCAGCGGGACTCCAGATGACTACGGCGCAGGGCGAATCCAGGACGGTAGCGACGAAGGTATTGCTGAGTTGATGGTCCGAAGATTGCAATCAGGCTAACAAACCCCAGCCATACGAATTTCTCAGGTCCCTCCAGCAGTGCGTTGAGCACACGTGGCAGTGCCTCCGTAGCTGGAGCGCCCACACCAACCAACGATTGAATAATTTGCCAGGCCGATGTGAGGTCGGCAGCGCGGAAGAACACCCAGCCGATCATAACGCAGAGCATAGTCAGTGCCCATCCCGCGACACCGGTGATGCGACTCGCCACGGATCCTGCAGCAAAATGAAACCAACGCAGTGCATTGAAGAGATGATTGACCACAAGATACACCCCATGCAGGCCACCCCAGATCACAAAATTCCATCCAGCGCCGTGCCACAAGCCACCAATCAGCATGGTGATAAGCAGATTCGAATACCGGATCGTCACGCCTTTTCGGCTCCCTCCAAGAGGGATGTAGACATAGTCCCGGAGAAATCGGGAGAGGGTGATATGCCACTTGCGCCAGAAAGCAATGATGTTCGTTGCCTTGTAAGGAGCGTCAAAGTTGATCGGCAACATGATCCCGAAGCAGCGCGAGAGGCCAATTGCCATATCGGAATATCCCGAGAAATCGAAATAGAGTTGCAGCGAATATGCCACCACTCCAACCCACGCCTCCACCGGCGCGAATACGATCCCGGTCGCGCTCGCATTAAAAATCGGCGTTGCGTATTCCGCACACCCGTCGGCGAGCACCATCTTTTTGAACAAACCGAGGATGAAGATCGTAACTCCGATCTGTAGGTTCAGCATTCGCAGCGGCTTCCACCGTTCATTCGACACTTGCGGCAGAATTTCTAGATGATGCACGATCGGGCCCGCTATCAACTGAGGAAAAAATGCGACAAAAAACGAATACTCGATGAATGAATACTTGGGACTACCGCCCTTCCATACATCGACAAGGTAGGCGACCTGTTGGAACGTGAAAAATGAGATCGCCAGCGGCAGAATTACTTTCTCCAGATTGAAGCCAGATCCTAGAACGACGTTAATATTATCTACGAAAAAATTGGCGTATTTGAAGTAAGCGAGTGCACCAATGTTGGCAATTAACCCGACGATGAGCGTTGCACCCCGAACCTTTCGCGAGGCGCCAGACCCTACGATCCGGCCAAGAGAAAAATTCACCAGGATCGATCCTACGATTAGGCTCAGGTATGCCGGATTCCACCACCCATAAAATACGAGCGAGGCAAACGTCAGCCAGCTCAGCACGCTCCGAAATCGTCCAGCCCGCACAAGGAGCAGAAACCCGATCCAGGTAATCGGGAGAAAAACGAAAAGAAATTCAACTGAGTGAAAAAGCATTTAAAATCAAACGGTTTGCGTCAGGAAAGTTGGCTATGGTATCGAATCGTGTGCTCGTTCCGTGCGCAAGTCCGTAAATTTCCTTGAGAGCCAGCTTGAAAATTCTACTGATCCACGATTGTTTGCATGGACCAGATCAGAAAAACGATCATCTGGCAAAACCATGGGATCGAAATACTCCGGAAGGATTACGACCCCGGATAACCCGGCAGCGATCTTCCGAGCCTCGTCTTCAGTTTCCGGAGTCCTCAGCAGTTCCGCGGATCGAATCGGAGCAGACACCATAATCACCTGGATTCCGTGCTCGACGGCGAGTGCCAGGAGCTCGCGGCTGGCCGGGTCGGAATCACCATCAATGTTTAGGTAGTTGGGAGCTGGTGCCTCGCCCGGCGGCACAATCAAGATCTCTGGATTCACAAACATACCACGACGCTCGTCCAAACCATCGCGGAGATTTCTGCTTGCTGTCTGCCTCCCTATTAACTGGTTCCGGAAAAATACGACCCGGTTGAGCCATGCAACAAATTCCTTTTGAAATCGACGCAGCGGCAATAACCAATCGAGGACAATTTTCCTCCACTCCGGATTGGATCGTATCACTTGCCCGACCTCTGCCGGACTTTTCACTCCGATCGAGCGATAGCTCGCAGTATCAGGCCGAGCCGGAGAATTTGGCGACAACGCAACAATCAGCCAATCGGGCGTAGCACCAGAGGCGAGCAGTTCCTTTAATACTGCAACATGCGTTTCCGAGGTTGAAGCGGGCAGCGCCAAGTTATACGACCGTGTCGAGTCGTTTTGGAGCGAATCAAAACTCTCCGGCGAAAATGCCGCAAGCATGCGGCTGTCCCCAATCGCGAC
>JBDNGG010000071.1:0-2359 GCA_041689405.1 Terrimicrobiaceae bacterium
AATGAAAGTTTGTGATCTGACCCAGTTTTACTCGCCGGTGAGCGGAGGGGTGCGTCGCTACCTGGAGCAGAAGGCTGCCTACATTCGCCGTGCGGGGCGCGGAGACAGGCATGTCCTTATTGTTCCCGGCGAAAAAGACACGGTTCAAGGAGATGACGTAGCCCGGATTTACACCATCCAATCACCCCAGATCTCGCGGACTTCACGCTATCGTGCGCTCCTGAATCTCAATCGGATCGAGGATATTTTGGAGCTGGAAAAGCCGTCGATTATTGAGTCAGGGGACCCCTATCAGGTTGCATGGAAGGCCGCGGCGTCGGGTCGGTTGCTCGGTATCCCGACCGTGGGGTTTTATCATTCGCATTTTCCCGAGGCATACATCCGTTCTGTGGCAAAGTATTTCGGCAAGCTCTCCGTTCAGATGGCTGAGGAGGTTTCGGCACGGTACGTCTCGGCGTTGTATAACCGCTTTGAACGCACCTTGGTGCCGAGTCCTGTGCTAGCCGATGTGTTGCGGGGGTGGCATGTCGAGAACGTGGAAGTCACCGATCTCGGGGTGGATACGGACATTTTCCGTCCAGACGGGGATTCCGCGCTTGCGATCAGGAGCGAACTCGGAATTCCGGCCGCTGCGGTTTTGCTGCTCTATGTGGGACGGTTGGCATCGGAGAAAAATGTGCGCACGCTATTTGACGCATTTGAGATCGTTCACCGCCGGGCCCCGGGACGTTTCCACTTGCTTGCTGTGGGCGATGGAACCCGTCGATCCGACTTGGAACGTGTCCAACAATCCACCGGAGCCGTGACATGGCAACACTACTGCGCGGACGCCGCGCAACTGGCGCGGATGTACCGCGCGGCGGATTTGTTTGTGCATCCCGGCGTTCTTGAGACGTTTGGGTTGGTGACATTGGAAGCGCAGGCTTGCGGAACGCCGGTCGTTGGAATCCGGGGCAGCTATATGGATCGCATCATTTTTACGAATCAGATGATGTGGGCAAATCAGAACACCCCTGCCGCCTTGGCCGAAGCGATTTTCTCCTTGGCTCAATCGAATTTGAAATCCGAGGGGATGCATGCGAGCCAAACGGTGCGACAGAATTACAGTTGGGACGCAGTGTTTGATCGATTGTTTGGTATTTACCGCACGGTGATCACAGAATACAACCCGTGATTGTGATACGATGCGGCGATTTGGAAATCCGTGCATACCAACCCTGTGATAGGGACGCGGTGCGGGAATTATGTTGTAATACTGGCTTTCTCGGACAACCGATTGATCCCGTGTTTGAGGATCGCGAAATCTTTGCGGACTACCTCACGGAATACTATACCGATGTTGAGCCGGAGTCATCGTTCGTCGTAATTCATGATGGTATCGTAAAAGGCTACCTCCTGGGGTCTATGTCTCCGCTGAAGCAACAAGTGCATGGGCTTTTCATGAACATCCGGTTGTTTGTGAAGGGCATGTGCCGCTACCGGACATACCGGAAAGAATCCCGCGATTTTATCGGATGGATCTTTCGGAACTCGTGGCGCGAAGTCCCGGCTGCCCCGCGCAAAACCGCACACTTTCATTTTAACCTGCTCCCCGAAGTGCAAGGAGTCGCGGGCACGCGCGCACTTCTCGGTGCCTATTTCGACTACCTTCGCGCGGCCGGCGAAACGGCGGTCTATGGTCAGGTGGTAACGTTTGAAGATCGCCGCGGAGCGCGGCTATTTGAGCGCTACGGGTTTCAGGTATTAGAGCGGCGAGAGGTGACAAAATACCGTCGCATACGGCCGGACCAACCGGTCTTTCTTACGACTATCCTGAAGCAACTGGATGGCGGCGAGAAAGTCGGATTTCGATCCGTGATCAAAGCGCCCGCGGATTCCTGACCGAGGGGAGTGAATTTAAAAAACGGCTGCTACGGCAAACCAGGCGATCATTATCAGGCCAATAGCAAACTTTCCGACGATGCCCGCGGTGGTCCCGACGAAGGTGCCCCAAGTCGACTTGCCCGCCGGGAGGATGCCCTGCCCGCCGAGTAATTCCCCCACGAGGGCGCCGATGAGTGGTCCGACAAAGATTCCTACGATTCCGAAAAACAAGCCGACGATCGCACCGAGTATCCCGCCAATTGCACCCCAACGCGTCGCGCCAAACCATTTTGCTCCCAGCGATCCACTTACGATGTCCAGCAATTGCGCCAGTATCATCAGTCCCACGAGCACAGCGAGGGTAGGCCAGCCGATCGATCCGAGGGTGAAGTGATTTATAACCGCGCCGCCAAGAATCAATACCGGTCCCGGGATCAGCGGCAATACCGTCCCAATCAGCCCAATAATCATCAGCACTCCCGTAACCATCCACCAA
>JBDNGG010000072.1:0-2066 GCA_041689405.1 Terrimicrobiaceae bacterium
AATTCGCCTAAACAGGCAGCGGGAGACATGCCGCAGGCGATCCATGATTCGATGGTAAGCCTGGGCTCGCCAAGCCGCTTACACACAATCTCGGCGGTTTGTTTCGCACGCACGACCGGACTGGAAAGCACAGCGTCCGGAATCAACCCGTATCGGGCACAGAATTTCCCCGCCTTGTCCGCTTGCTCCAATCCCTTGACTGTCAAATGACGCTCAAAGTCAGAGTCCGCGCAGTCTTCAGCCTCGGCGTGACGGAGAAAGTAAATGAGCATTTGCGAACGGATGGGTTAATGAATTACATGGACATGCCACCATCCACCGCGAGGACCTGCCCCGTGATGAATGCAGCCTGTGCGCTGGCTAAAAATCCCACCGCAGCGGCGATGTCATCCGGCGCCCCAAATCGTGCCTGCGGGATTTGAGTAAGTGCACCTTTCCGGATTTCCTCGGACAAGACTGACGTCATATCGGTCTCGATGAACCCGGGGGCGATCACATTTGCGGTGATGCCACGCGATGCAACCTCGCGGGCGATGCTTTTTGTCAGACCAATTAATCCCGCCTTGCTTGCGGCGTAGTTTGCTTGCCCGGCGAGTCCCATGAGACCGCTCACCGAGCTGATATTGATGATACGCCCGCCGCGTTGCTTCACCATCGGTCGCAAGGCAGCGCGAATGAAATTGAATGCGCCCTTGAGGTTGGTCGAAAGGACAGCGTCCCAGTCATCCGAAGACATCCGCATCGCCAGCGTATCGCGCGTGATGCCCGCGTTGTTCACCAGAATGTCGATACGCCCGAAGTCGGTGATGATCTGATTGCCAACCGCTTGAACCGCGTCGAAATCGGCGACGTCCACAGCATAGGGGCGGGCGGTGTCGGGCGATTGGGCATTGATTTCATCAGCCACGCGAGCCGAGTTCGCTTCGGTGCGACTGACCACGGCAACCTTAGCGCCGCGTAGCGCAAAATGCTTCGCGATCGCCTCTCCGATTCCACGACCCGCTCCAGTGACCACAGCGACCTGATTTTCAAAACTACTCATAATTCCGCGATTATTACAGAATGCCCTCCAAAATAGAGGAAATTTTTCATTCCAGTCCGCGTTGGGTTGTCACCCGGCTTTAGACGACGACAAGGATTGGATCGGGAGGTCGAGTCGTTTTCGTTTGCGGTAAAGCGTAGCTTCGTCGATCCCAAGCACCTGGGATGCTGCTGCCAGCGTGGGCGTCGTTTCGATTACATGCAGAAGATGGGCGTCTTCTATTTCTTGGAGGGAGAAATCCCCCCCCAATCGGACCTGCACGGACGAGGGATCATTGTTGCCATCAAGCCGGAGCGGTCGGGTGGCGGTATTGGGCAAGTCAATAGACTCGATTTTTTTCCCACGGGCGAGGATGACTGCGCGCTCAATGGCATTGCGCAGTTCGCGCAGGTTTCCCGGCCATGGGTATGACTCCAACAGCGCGGTCGCAGCGGCCGAAAATCCCGAAACGCCACTGGCATACCGTGCGGCGAAGAATTCCAAATAACTCGTCGCAAAGCCAACGATATCCTCGCGACGGTCGCGCAGGGTGGGGAGTTCCACCGAAATCACATTGAGTCGGAAAAACAAATCCTCGCGAAACCGGCCTTCCCGAACTTCCTCTTCGATGACCCGGTTGGTCGCAGCGATCACCCGGACGTCGGCTCGACGTGTGGTATTTTCACCGACGCGTTCATACTCCCAGTCTTGAAGCAGGCGCAGAAGTTTGGGTTGAATTTCTTTCGGAAGTTCGCCGATTTCATCAAGGAAGAGCGTGCCACCGTCCGCAGCATGGACTTTACCTCGCGTGTCCTTGACGGCGCCGGTGAATGCCCCGCGCACGTGTCCAAAAAGCTCGCTCTCCAGGAGTTCACGGCTCAGCGCCGGACAGTTGATAGTCACAAAGGGTTTGTCTTTGCGATTGCTTCGGGCGTGGATCTCGCGTGCAACGGTGCTCTTGCCGGTGCCGCTCTCGCCGAGGAGTAGGATCGACGCGGTGGACGGTGCCGCACGCGTGAGGACATCCAGAATTTCTCGCATTTTC
>JBDNGG010000073.1:0-2695 GCA_041689405.1 Terrimicrobiaceae bacterium
CGCACGATATTCACCACGGCCTTCAAGCCGCTCTTCGTGGTCACTTTGGGCGCCGACATCAGATCAATTCCCTTCTTCTGATCTAGAGCGCGGATGACAAGCTGGAATTGGGGGTTAGAATATATACCTGAGAGTGCGAATATCCCAGGTGCGGCCAAACTCGTGCCTTGTGCGAGGCCGGCAAGCAACGCGTCTACGCTATTGGTGCTAACCGCACTATTTGCCGAACTTCCCACCCCGGATCGGAGGCCGTTGGTCACTGGGAATTGTCCGATTGGGCCACCACCAGGAGAATTAAACGGATAAGCTGACGTGTTCCCAAGGATCCCATCGCCGCCTGCCGCATAGGCACCTGAAGAGCCGAGTTGCACCGGACCCAGCAGCCAATCGAACCCTAGTTCCTTCAAGTTGTTTTGATTGATCTCGACGAATTTCGATTCGATTTCGACCTGCGTCGGTGCCGCCCCGACCGATGCATCAACAAGGACATCAATCAGGTCGATGTTGTCCAGCGTATTTCGAACAATCAAGCGACTCCCTGAAGCAATGTAGTTGGCTGAACTCCCTTCAGGGAATACGACACCTTGTGACGCCAAATATTGCTGGGCTGTGGGGCGCCTACCTACCCGCGAAGTATCCGATGGGGTTACCGCGCCGAAGGAGGATGTTTCACCCTCTGGCGGAGTGGACGGAATAAAAGTAGGCGGCACCGAGTATTCTTTGGTGAGCAGCTCATCACTGATGTCAGTGAGCGGGACAATTGCTACCGCAAAGTCTTCAACTTTAATCTTGAGGCCGGACAATTGAGCCAGATAACGCAAGGCTTCGTAGAGTGGCACACCATTTAACGCAAGTGTCACACGTGTGTCTGCAGAGGCAACGGGACTCGTCGGGGCAGCATCAGGAAATCCTTCGGTAGGCAGGGCAGGATCTACTCCGGCGCCAGCACCGCCTGCTGGCAGCTTTAGAAATATGTTCACTCCGCGCTTTACCGGGTCACTCTCCAAGGTATCAAGGCTCACACTGAGTGTGCGGAGGTACTCGACCGCCTCACGCACCGTAGTGTCGCGGAGATCGATGCGAGGAATAATAATCCGATTGAGCTTGGCTGTGATCGCCTCAGCTCCGGTCCCGCCGACTTGAATCTGGCTCCCTGCGGTGGAACGTCCAGTTTGTAATTTCCGCACGGGTAATTCCCATGCTTTGGTGACCTGCCAGAGCATCCGGCTGCGGGTCTCGTTATACGCAGCTCCGGCGTAATTCTCCTTTGCATTTTCTACTTTTTCGATGCCCTTACGTGCAGCGATATTGTATCGATCAATGTTTAAGACTTGTTCGTAGCGCAGGGTGGAAAGGTCGAAACTGCCCCGCGTGAAATATCCTTCCGCCTCGACAAGCAGACGTGAAACCTCCTCCCGGTCCGCAGCAAACTGCGGAGTGACCGTTTTGTTATAGTAGTCTGGCTGCTCAAGGTTCGACAGGAGAACGACGGCTGGGCGATAGGTCGGGTTGTACTGGGGCAGGAGGATCGTCTTCGCCACCTGTTCAGCCTCGGTATAGCGCCCTTTGGCGATCAACGCTTCAGAATAGGAAATGCCCGTTTTACTGAATTTTGCCAGTATTCGGCTTCGCGTTCCATCGACAACTTCGCCAGATCCGATGAGATCCAGAGCATTCAGGTAGTTTCCGTATGCCGCTTCAAAATCGCCATTTTTTACAGCGATGTCTCCTGCCTTTTCCAAGCTTTCGGCTTTCAGAATTGCTTCTTGGCGTCGCACGACCTCCCTACGGGCCTGATCGTCCAAGCTACCTCCTGTGGTAGAACTAGCTGTCCCGTATGTTCCTGAAATTGCCGCAGGTAGAACCATAGCTACCATCAACGTGGCGATTCCCAGGGTCTTAGTGAAAGGTGTGCAAATAAATGTCATTGGTGTGGGCAGCAGAAAGGTTAGAATGACGGAGCCGAGAGGGGATCGCCGGGAATGATTTCAGATTCGACAGATAGACCATCTGGCAACGCCATGATCTCATCGTTTTCGATTTCTTGAAGGAGACGTTGTCCGGCTGGGTCAAGCAGTGTCGCCGTTACAAACATGATCAAATTACGCTTTATGTGCTGATCTGCTGATGATCGGAAGAGTCTCCCGAGCAGTGGAATATCACCAAGAATTGGGGTTTTATCCTCCACCTTTTGAATGTCCTCACGCATCAACCCACCCAAAACTACCGTCGCTCCGTCATACACCGTCACTTGGGTGCGGGTCTCGCGAACGCTGAAGATTGGCTGATTGATTACATTCTCGGAGATTTGGAGTGTCCTGCTCACGCTGTTTAGAAAGTTTAGTGGATTCACGTATATAACCTCCGTGTTAATCGGGCTTCCGTAGTTAATGAATCCATCGAACTCCGTGATCCGAGGTGATAGGTTGAGTTCAATGGTGTAACCATCGGGTCCAACCGTGGGTTCCACTTCGAGCTCTACGCCGAGATTTTTTATTTCAAAGGCGCTTGGAGTTGTCGGTGGGATGGGGATGAAGTTTCCCCCGGAGGACGTCGTTTGTGGAACTTGTGGCGGATCGAATTGCGTCGGGTAGCGGAATTCCCGCACCAATTCCATCCGGGCAACCTCTCCGCTGCGCGTAGTCACGCGCGGGGCGGAAAGCAGATCGATCCCTTTTTGCTGATCTAACGCGCG